>JAGSYV010000183.1 GCA_018262505.1 Pseudomonadota bacterium | reverse complement strand
TGTCGCCCTTTTGCTGGGCGGACTCGGCCTGGCATGGCAGTTGGGGACACTTGTGGATATCATGGGCTGGGTCGTGGCGGCCTTGACCCTGGTCTCCGCTGCCGCCTACGTCAGGGGCTGGCTTGCATTCATGCAAGGGTAAGGACAGCGCGTGAAACTCAGGAATACCGTTCTCTTCTGGACAGGCGCGGCGCTGGCCTTCGGCTTGCTGCTCTATGTCTTCTCATCGATCCTGCTGCCCTTCGTCGCCGGCATGGCGCTCGCCTACCTGCTCGACCCGGTGGCCGATCGCCTCGAGCGGCTTGGCCTGTCGCGGGCCCTTGCCACAGGGCTGATTCTTGTTCTTTTCGTGCTGCTGGCGCTGTTGGCGCTGATGATCATCGTGCCGGTGCTGGGCAGCCAGCTCCAAGGGCTGATCGCCAACATGCCCGCCTATCTCGACGCAGCGCAGCGCTGGCTGAGCCATGAGGCCGGTACACGCCTGTTCAAGGCACTGCGCATTTCGGCGACCGACATCCGCGGGTCGCTCGGCGCGCTGTTCAGCGATGGCTCGACCATCATGGCGACGCTCCTGTCGTCGGTCTGGAACGGCGGTCAGACGCTGATCTCCGTCATTTCGCTGCTGGTCGTGACGCCAGTGGTCGCCTTTTACATGCTGCTCGACTGGGACCGCATGGTGGCGACCGTGGATGACAACCTGCCGCGTCATCACCGCGAGACCATCCGGGCGCTGGCGCGCGACATGAACATCGGCGTCGCCAATTTCGTTCGCGGGCAGGTGTCGGTGTCGGCGCTGCTCGGGTTGTTTTACGCCGTGTCGTTGTCGATCGCCGGTCTGTCCTTCGGTCTGCTGATCGGCCTTCTGGCCGGTCTCATCAGCTTTGTCCCCTACCTCGGGTCGATCGTTGGCGGGGGGCTTGCCATCGGCGTGGCGCTTTACCAGTTCTGGCCGGACTGGACGTGGATCTCCGTCATCGTCGGCATCTTCGCCGCCGGCCAGTTCATCGAGGGCAACATCCTCCAGCCCAAGCTGATCGGCTCGTCGATCGGGCTGCATCCGGTCTGGTTGATGTTCGCTCTGTTCGCCTTCGGCACGCTGTTCGGCTTCGTTGGGCTGCTCGTCGCTGTGCCGGCGGCGGCCTCGGTGGCCGTTCTGGTCCGCTTCGCCTTCGCCAAGTATCGTGCGAGCCCCTTCTACAGTCTCGATCCGGACAAAGCTGCCGACCCCCAGATTGGTACGACTGTTGTTCCACCCGAGGATGTCGCCCCATGAGCCGCATGAAACCGCGCCAGTTGCCGCTTGCCATGCCGCATCAGTCGGCGATGAATCGGGAAGATTTCCTGGTCGGCGAGGGTAATCGCGAGGCCACGGCCTTTATCGACGCCTGGCCCGACTGGCCGGCTTCGGTGGTGCTGCTGATCGGTCCGAACGGCTCGGGCAAGACGCATCTCGTCAACATCTGGGCGGCCAAGAGCCGCGCTGCCGTGGTCGCCGCAGCCGATCTGGCGTCCTCCGATCCAACCGCGCTGGTCGGCACCGGCGCCGTTGCCGTTGAAGACGCCGACGATCCCGCCCTCGATGAGAAGGCGCTGTTCCACTTGCTCAACGCGGCGCGCGGGCGCGGCGCCTCGGTGCTGATCACCGCTCATTCCGCGCCATCGGCGTGGGGCGTGACGCTTCCCGATCTGTTGTCGCGCCTTCGCGCCGCTCAGCCAGCCTTCCTTGGGCCTCCCGATGACCAACTCCTCGAAAAGGTAATCGTGAAGCTGCTCGCCGACCGCCAGCTCGCCATCGACGCCGGTGTGCTCGACTATATCCTGCTGCGCATGGAGCGGTCGTGCGCCGCAGCCTGCGCGGTGGTCGAAGCGCTCGATCGCGAGTCGCTTGCCCGCGGTCGTCGCATTACCAAGGCGATCGCCGCCGAGGTATTGGCACCCGAGAGTGAAAACTGAGCCCTGGATGGGAAGCCGACGAAGAGATCGTGGCCTGAGCGGGAAGCCGTAGACAAACTGTCACATAGCTGGTGCATGGATTTGGTCCGTAAGCTAGACTGACCGGAAGCGGCCGGTCTTGCCTGGAACCTGGGCGTACCAGCCCCGCGAGCGTGAGGTCGTGGAGATGAGCGAAACGGATGCAGCCGTGAGCGAGACGATAGAGGCCGAAGCCGTGCGTGCGCCGGCGATGACCATGGAATCGCCCGAGCGGTTCGTGAATCGCGAAATCTCCTGGCTGGGATTTAATCGTCGCGTCCTTGAGGAATCCGAGAACGCCAACCATCCTCTGCTGGAGCGGCTCCGCTTCCTGTCGATTTCGGCGAGCAATCTCGACGAGTTCTTCATGGTGCGCTTCGCCGGTATCAAGGGGCAGGTGCGTGAACGCGTGACCACCCGGTCCGACGATGGCCTGACGCCATCCGAGCAGATGACGGTGATTTCCGAAGCTGCTGCTCGGCTGGCCGACGCGCAGCAGACGCGCTGGCGCGACCTGCGCACCGAGATTGAGAAGGCCGGCATTGTCCTCGTCGATCCCAACAAGCTCAAGGCGGGCGACGAGGTCTGGCTCGAGGACTATTTCCTGTCGTCGGTGTTCCCCGTGCTGACGCCGCTTGCCGTCGACCCGGCGCACCCTTTTCCTTTTATTCCCAATCTTGGCTTCTCCATCGTTCTCGATCTCGTCAGGGTGCGTGGCAACGAGAGCATGGTGGCTCTCATCCGCATGGCCGCCAAGATCGATCGTTTCGTCCGCCTGCCCGAGGACAGTGCGCACCCTGGGGTGGCGCGCTTCATCCTGTTGGAGCAGGTGGTGACCATGTTCATCGGTCGCCTGTTCCCCGGCTATACGGTGCGCGGTCAGGGCAGCTTCCGCATTCTGCGCGACAGCGATCTCGAAGTTGAAGAAGAGGCGGAAGATCTGGTCCGCCTGTTCGAGAGCGCGCTGAAGCGCCGCCGCAAGGGGTTGGTCATCCGGGCCGAGTTCGAGCGCTCGACGCCGGTGGCCCTGCGTCAGCTGGTGACCGAGGCGGTCGGCTGCATGCCCGACGAGGTGCAGCTCCTTGACGAACTGCTGGCCCTTAACGACCTCAGCCAGCTCGTCAGCCTGGACCGGCCGGATCTCAAGTTCGAACCTTATGCGCCGCGCTATCCCGAACGCATTCGCGAGCACGCTGGTGATGCTTTCGCGGCCATTCGGCAGAAGGATCTGATCGTTCACCACCCTTACGAGTCATTCGACGTCGTGGTGCAGTTTCTTCGGCAGGCGGCGGCCGATCCGGAAGTGATCGCCATCAAGCAGACGCTCTATCGCACCTCCAACGACAGTCCGATCGTTCGTGCGCTGATCGAGGCGGCTGATGCGGGCAAGTCGGTGACGGCGCTGGTGGAACTCAAGGCACGCTTTGACGAGGAAGCAAACATCCGCTGGGCGCGCGATCTCGAGCGGGCCGGCGTGCAGGTGGTGTTCGGCTTTTTCGAGCTGAAGACCCATGCCAAGATGTCGTTGGTCGTGCGTCGCGAGGGGCAGCAGCTTACGTCCTACTGCCATCTCGGCACCGGCAACTATCACCCGATCACCGCCAGGATCTACACCGACCTCAGCTACTTCACCGCCAACAAGACCATTGCCCAGGACGTGGCGCGTATCTTCAATTTCATCACCGGCTATGCCGAGCCGCAGTCGCTCAACGCTCTGGCCATGAGCCCGCTAACGCTGAGGAAGACTATCATCGACTGCATCGGCCGCGAGATCGAGCATGCGCGGGCCGGCCGGCCCAGCCAGATCTGGATGAAGATGAATGCGCTGGTCGATGCCGACATCATCGACGCGCTCTACGAGGCGAGCCAGGCGGGCGTGTCGATCGATCTGGTGGTCCGTGGCATTTGCTGCCTCAGGCCGCAGATTCCCGGCTTCTCCGACAACATTCGCGTGAAGTCGATCGTTGGCCGTTTTCTCGAACACAGCCGCATTTTCTGTTTCGGCAATGGCCAGCCATTGCCCAATCCCCGCGCCACGGTTTACATCGGCTCCGCCGATATGATGCCGCGCAACCTCGACCGCCGAGTCGAGGTGCTGGTACCGCTAACCACGGAGACCGTGCACGCCCAGACCGTCGATCAGATCATGGTGGCTAACCTCCGCGACAACCAGCAGAGCTGGCGCCTGCTGGCCGACGGAGGCCACGAACGCATTGTGCCGGAGCAAGGCGAAGAGCCTTTCAACGCGCACCGCTATTTCATGACCCATCCATCACTATCGGGACGTGGACACTCGCTTGAAACAGATGCACCCCAGTCTATTGCCGGACGGAACGAAAAGTACTTGCCGGTGTGAAGCCCCCGGGCGGTTGCCCGGTTATGGCCCTGTGTCGGTCATCGACATCGGCTCCAACTCCGTTCGCCTTGTTGTCTATGAGCGCCTGTCGCGGGCGCCGACCATGCTGTTCAACGAAAAGATGCTCGCCGGCCTCGGCAAGGGGCTGGCCGCGACTGGACGGATGAACTCGGACTCGGTGAACCAGGCGCTTGCCGCCATTCGCCGCTTCAAGCTTCTGGCCGAGCAGAGCGGCTCGGTGGAACTTTACATCCTGGCGACGGCCGCGTCCCGCGACGCGGCCAACGGCCCGGAATTCCTGGCAGCTGTCGAGAAAATTTGCGGCGTCGAGGTCAATCTCCTGTCGGGTGCCGATGAGGCGCGACTCTCCGCGCTCGGTGTGATGTCTGGCATGAATCGGCCAGCGGGCGTGGTCGGCGATCTCGGTGGTGGCAGCCTGGAGCTGATCCGCATCGAGAATGACATGGTCGGTTCAGGCCGTACCTATCCGCTCGGCGGCATACGTTTGCTGGAGGCTTCAGAAGGTTCCATCCGCAAGGCCGAGAAAATCGTTGCCGACGCACTGGAACCCGCCATCGTGCAGATGCCTTGTGCCGGGCTGCCCTTCTTTGCCGTTGGCGGCACCTGGCGTTCGCTGGCCCTTCTCCACATGTACGAGACCGGCTATCCGCTGCACGTCATGCACAATTACTCGATCCGGGCCGAGGAAGCGCTGGAATTCGCACGGGTCGTCGCCCGCCGCGATCCTGAAAGCATCGACCGGATCGAGGTGGTCTCCCGCTCCCGCCGGGGGTTGCTGCCCTACGGCGCTCTGGTGCTTGAGCAGGTCATCCGGGCAATTCGCCCGTCGCATGTGGTGATCTCCGCCTTGGGCGTCCGTGAGGGTTACCTCTACGAGCGCCTGTCGGCCGAGGAGCGCGCCAAGGATTCGCTGATCGAAGCGGCTTCGGAGCTCAACTGGGTGCGCTCTCGCTCGCCCCGTCACGCCAAGGAACTGGTCGCCTGGTCGGAAGCCGCCTTCTCGTTGCTCGGCATCGATGAAACCGAGGATGATAAGCGCTTGCGCACGGCGGCGTGTCTGGTCTCGGATATCGGTTGGCGCGCCCATCCCGACTATCGTGGCGAACAGAGTCTCGGCATCCTCTCCAACGCCTCCTTTGTCGGCATCGACCACCCGGGCCGGGCCTATCTGGCGCTCGCCGTCTTCTACCGGCATGTCGGCCTTGTCGACGACGCAGTGTCGCCGCGCATCCGCGAGTTGGCGTCGACCCGCCTCAAGGAACGGGCGCGGACCCTCGGCGCCGTGCTGCGCGTCGCCTATCTCGTCAGCGCCTCGATGCCGGATGTGCTGCCGCGTATCCAGCTTTCAATGGATGGCGATCAGCTGATCCTCAACCTGCCGGGCGAACTCGGCGACCTCGCGGGTGAGCGCCTTCTGAAGCGCGTTGTCCAGCTCGCCAAGGTCGGTGGCCTCAGGGATGGCGTGATCCGCGTCGCGGGGTAAGGAAAAACGCTTCGAGAAGGAGCACTTGCAGAAGTGCTCCTTCTTCAAAGTCATCTGTCGTGCAGGTGAGCCAGGAAGTTCCGGATCACCGCTCGATGGCGATGATCTTCTTGCCGTCGAAAGTAATGGCCAGATGGCCGCGCTTCAGCTTGAGCGCCTGTTCGCCGAACATTTCCCGCCGCCAGCCATGCATGGCCGGAACGTCTGCCTCGTCGGAGGCGGCGATATCCTCGAGATCGTCGGTGGTGGCGATCACCTTGGCGGCGACGCCCTCGGCTTCTGACACCAGCTTGAGCAGCACCTTCATCAGGTCGACGGCGGCGCCGGTCCCCTCGGGGAGCTGGCGGTGGCGCGGCAGCTTCGGCCAATCTTCCTTGGGCGTATCGAGGGCGTGGCGCACAGCGGCGAGGATTTCCTCGCCGGAGCGGGAGCGCTCCCAGCCCTTTGGAATGGTGCGCAACTGGCCGAGCGCCTCCGCCGTCGTCGGCGCCTGCGTGGCGACCTCGTAGATACAATCATCCTTGATGACGCGCGAACGCGGCACGTCGCGCCCCTGCGCCTCACGCTCGCGCCATGCGGCGACTTCCTTCAAGATGATCAGCTCGCGTGGCTTCTTGACGCGCATCTTGAGCCGCTGCCAAGCCTCGTCAGGCTCGGTATGGTAGGTGTTTTCAGACGTGAGCACCTTCATTTCCTCGGCCACCCAATCGGTGCGGCCGG
This sequence comes from Pseudomonadota bacterium, assembly GCA_018262505.1. Classification (GTDB taxonomy): domain Bacteria; phylum Pseudomonadota; class Alphaproteobacteria; order Rhizobiales; family Pleomorphomonadaceae; genus Pleomorphomonas. Next base: position 6,323 of record JAGSYV010000183.1, on the reverse strand, counting down.
CCTGGGCGAGGCTGTCCTTCAGGTGCCGATAGACGCCGCGAAGATGGGTGACGTCGGCCTCGGCGTAGTCGAGCTGGCTGGCCGTCAGCGGCCGTCGCCACCAACTGGTCATAGGAGATGGAATCGCCGAAACCGCAGACCATCGCCGCCACCTGGGTGTCAAACAGCGGCACCGGAACGAAGCCGCCGAGGTGCCAGACGATTTCGATGTCCTGCCGGGCGGCATGGAACACCTTCAATACCGCCGGGTTGCGCATCAGCTCGAAGAAGGGCGCAAGGTCGAGGTCGGACGCCAGCGCGTCGACCACGAACACCTGTTCCGGGCTCGCGAGCTGCACGACGCACAGCTTCGGCCAGAAGGTGCTTTCCCTCATGAATTCGGTATCGACGGTGACAAAGTCGAAACGGGCGAGGTGGGCGCAGGCGTCAGCGAGCGCCGAGGTGGTGGTGATCATCGACATGAACACCGTCTATAACGCAGGCCAAGCGCTTTGTCGCCCGCTTCGCCCTACGAAATGCAACCGATCCACGAAGCTTTAGCGACGGGTCGCGAAGGCGGCGAGGGCGCGCTTTCGCCCCTCCTGATGATCGACGATTGGTGAAGGATAGGCTGGGCGCAGCAACGGCGGCGCCTCCCACGGCTGATGCAGGAGCTTGTTGGGCAGGTCAGCGATCTCCGGGACGAAGCGGCGAACATAGACACCATGCGGGTCGAATTTCTCGCCCTGCGCCACGGGGTTGAAGACGCGGAAATAGGGTGCGGCGTCGGCCCCCGTTCCAGCCACCCACTGCCAGCCAAACGGATTGGAGGCGAGGTCGGCGTCCCCAGAACCACTGTTCGCCCTGTCGCCAATCGATCAGCAGATGCTTGACGAGGAAGGAGGCGGCGATCATGCGCACGCGGTTATGCATGAAGCCGGTTTGCCAGAGTTCTCGCATGCCGGCATCGACCATCGGATAGCCGGTGCGACCTGCCGCCCAGTTCCGCAAGGCGACTGTGTCCGTCTGCCAGGGAAAAGACTCAAAGCCTGACTGAAAGTTGCGCGTCGCGAGCTCGGGAAAGCCGGACAGCAGATGCCAGGCGAACTCTCGCCAGCCGATTTCAGCCAGGAACTTCTCGGCCTCATCGGACGGAACAGAGCCGGCGGTCTCCGCCTTCATCACCTCATGGACAACGCGCGCCACGGCGATCTCGCCAAAGCGCAGATGCGGCGACAGACGGGACGAGGCGCCGGCTGCGGGATAGTCCCGCTCCGAAGCATAGCGGGAGAGCCCTTCGTCAAGGAAAGACACGAGCCGCGTCTTGGCGCCGGTCTCGCCGGGCGTCCAGCTCGCAGCAAGCCCGCCTGACCAGTCAGGCTGCGTGGGATGCAGGCCAAGCGAGGAGAGTGGTTCGCAAGCAAGGCTGCCCGTGAAGAAGGATATGGAGTGAGGTCGGCGGCAGAGCGCGGCACGCGGCGCAAGATGCGGCCGATGCGCTTTCCAGAACGGTGTGAAGACGCGAAAGGCGCCGCCGGTTTTCGTCCGGATCGTGCCCGGCTCGAACAGCAGCCACGCCGCATGGCTTGAGACACTGACACCCTGCCGCTGCAACTCCACGGTGACGCCCTCATCAACGTCGATTCCTTCACGATCGTAGCGAAGGTTGAGGTGCAGCGCCTTGGCGCCGGAGCTGGCGACGATGTCCGGCAGGATGCGGCGGGGATCGCCGCGCCGTAGGATCAGCCGGCCGCCGAGCTTTCGAAGGTCGCCGTCGAGGGCGGCAAGGCTCTTGTCGAGCCACCAGCGACTGGCGGCGCCAAGCGGCCGCCGCTCGGTCCCCTCTTCCAACACGAACAGGCAGAGTACAGGCCGACCCGATGCGGTCGCCGCGTCGAGGGCTGGATGATCGGCAAGCCGCAAATCATCGCGAAACCAGACGATCGCCGGCGCCCTTGCGCTTTCGCCTTCGGTCAAGTTGCTCTCCCCGATCGCTCTTGCATGCCGGCGGCAAACCATCCCATATGGCTCGGAATAACCGGTCACCACAAGGTACCGAGCGAAGGAGAAGGCCTTGCTCTCGCCATCCGACATCCTGCCGGCGGCCACAGATGATCGTCAGCTGGCCGCCTTCGGCGAGCTGTTCAAGATCGGCATAGGTCCGTCGTCATCCCATACCGTCGGGCCGATGCGAGCCGCCTTCGCCTTCATGCAACATTTGCAGCCACAGCTAATGGATGTTGCCCGCCTCACGGCGACCGCCTTCGGTTCGCTTGCCTGGACGGGCAAGGGCCACGCCACCGACAAGGCGCTGATTCTCGGCCTTGCCGGCTTCCGCCCGGATGACATCGACCCCGATCTCGCTGACGACAGGCTGGCCGATATCATCGCGGCGCGCTGCCTGCTCCTTCCGGATGGCCGGGCGATTGGTTTCGACCCAGACCGCGATGTGGTCTTCGACTGCGTCGCCACCTTCGAACGCCACCCCAATGCCATGCGCTTTGCCGCCCATGATGCGACCGGCGCCGAACTTCTGTCCGAGGTCTGGTACTCGGTCGGTGGTGGTTTCGTGGTGCCCGAGGGAGAGCCGGAAGGAGATGCCGGTGGAGCGTCGCTGCCCTGGCGCTACGGCACGGCCGCCGAACTCCTGGCTCTATCGGCCGCCACAGGGCGTTCGTTCGCCGACATCGCGCTCGACAACGAACGTGCCCGCAAGCCGGAGGAGGACTGCCTTGCCGTCGTGGACCATATCGCCGAGGCCATGTTCGCCTGTATCGACCGTGGTCTTGAGCGCGATGGCGAACTGGCCGGCGGTCTTGGTGTTCGCCGACGGGCGCGTCAGCTTTATGAGCGAATTCAGGCTCGGGAGGCCGGCAACGACCGGTCGCCGATGGTGGTGATGGATTACGTGTCCTGCTTTGCCATTGCCGTCAACGAAGAGAACGCCGCCGGTGGCCGCGTCGTCACGGCGCCGACCAACGGGGCCGCCGGCGTGGTGCCGGCCGTGCTGCGCTACTATCGCGACTTCTGCGGCGGTGAGCCGGATGGGCTCCGCCGCTTCCTGCTGACCGCAGCGGCGATCGGCGGCCTCATCAAACGCAACGCGTCGATCTCGGGCGCCGAGGTTGGCTGCCAAGGCGAGGTGGGCTCGGCGGCGGCCATGGCGGCGGCCGGCCTCTGTGCGGCGCTCGGCGGCAGCCCTGCTCAGGTGGAAAACGCAGCCGAGATTGCCATCGAGCACCACCTCGGCATGACCTGCGATCCGGTTGGTGGTCTTGTGCAAATCCCTTGCATCGAGCGCAATGCCTTTGGCGCCATCAAGGCGATCAACGCCGCTTCGCTGGCGCTGGCCGGCGACGGCCGTCATGTCGTCAGCCTCGACGCGGCGGTCGAGACCATGCGCCAGACCGGCCTCGACATGCAGACGAAATACAAGGAAACATCGCTTGGCGGGTTGGCCGTCAACGTCACGGCCTGCTGAGGCCGGACCGGCAAGCTGGCCGCTATCTCACTCAGATTGATGCCGTGCCGACCACCGTTCAATGAACCGTCGGCAGAGTGTCATTGCGCCCTGCTAGCGTTGTCGGTGGCGACTTTTCGCCCCTTGTTTGCTGAGCGGAGATACCTATGCCAACGAGCTTTCGTGCGGCGGTGCTGGCTTGCGCCGCCGGTACGCTGATGCCGTCCGTCGCCACGGCGACCGAACTCACCGTGATGACATTCAACATTTGGGGCGGTGGCCAGAACGCCGGCAAGCCGGTCGATGAGACCGCCGCCGTCATCCGTGCTGTCGGTGCCGACATTGTCGGCGTTCAGGAAGTCAAACCCGAGCCCAATCCTTGTACCGCTGAGTCGTGCGTTCCGACCGGACCTAGCATTGCAAAGGCCCTGGCTGAGAAGCTCGGCTACCACTATGTGGAGCAGGATGCCGAGAACCCGGCGCTCTGGGCAAACGCTATTCTGAGCCGCTATCCAATCGGGCCGCTGACCGCGAACAAGCTGGGAGCCCCGATTGATGTTGAAGGCCGCAAGGTCTGGGCGTTCAACATTCATCCGGCAGACTATCCTTATCAGCCATACCAGTTGCTCAACATAGAATATGGCAAGGAACCCAGCCTGAAGACCGCCGACGAAGCCATTGCCGCCGCGAAGGCCGCACGTGGCCCCGCTCTCGATCTGCTGGAAGCCGATCTCAAGGCGGCCGACGGCTCCGACGCGGTGTTCTTGTTCGGTGACTTTAACGAACCTTCGTTTCGCGATTGGACCGAAGCAGCTGTGAAAGCCGGGCACCAGCCGCTTGCCGTCGCCTTTCCGACCACGGCACGGGTCGAAGCGGATGGCTTCACCGATCTTTTCCGCAAGGTCTTCCCGGACGAGGTTGCGAGGCCGGCATTCACCTGGACACCGACCAGCGCGCCGACCGACCCTTCCGATCACCACGACCGCATTGACTTCACTTTCGGCAAGGCGAAATCGCTTGAAGTGATCAAAGCTGGGATCGCTGGCGAAAAGGCTCCGGAGGCCGACCTCGTCGTAACGCCATGGCCGTCCGATCATCGCTCCAGCTTTGCGCGTGTGAGGTTCTGAAGTTGAGGCGCTGGCCCCGCCATTGGTGCGGGGCTGGCGCTTCATTACCCTCTGAGCGCTTCTACCGGAGACTGCCGGTAGGCGAGGACGGCCGGCAATGCGGCCATCAGCGCGGCGACAGCGAGGAAGGCGGCGGCCAGCGTGGCATCGGAAGCGGTGAACTCCACCGGCATGCGATCGCCACTCTGTGCCAGGAACAAGCCGGCCAGGAACTCGGCGGCGGCATAGCCCAGGCCGAAGCCCGCACCGACCAGGAGCTTGTCCCGGCCCTGCTTGCCGATGGTGCCGACGATCGACACGCCATGCATGTGGTCGCCGGTCACAACGATCAGCGTGTCGGAGTTCTTCGCCTGGAATTCGCGGGCGAGAGCGTCCGCCTGGACGAACTCGATGGTGTCAAATACGGCGCGTTCCATATCGAGCGGGTGACTGGCCTTGTCGATGCAAGCCCCTTCAACCATCAGGAAGAAACCCTCGGGATTCCTAGAGAGGTTATCGAGGGCGACCTTGGTCATCTCGACGAGACCCGGCTGGTTCGGGAACTTGTCGACGGTGCCCTTCTTGAGCTGCATGCGGTCGAGGGCGTAGTCCATGTTGCCGGGGTGGAACAGGCCAAGGATCTTGTCCGAGCCGACGGCCTTCTCAAGCTCGCTCTTGTCGGTCGCTAGCTTGTAGCCGGCGTCCTGGAACAGCTTGATATAGTCCTTGTCGTCCTTGCGCTTGGAGCCCGTTGCGTCAATGGCAACGGGGCACTTTCTGGCCGCCACTCAACTGACTCAGCTCGCGCCACGACGATTTGGGGCATTGCGCCGGTCGCGCGACGGGTAAGCAGACGGTATCATAGCTGCCCGCCGATTGCTTCGAAATGCATTGTTGAAAATCCAGTACGCTCAGATATTTCGGCGGCAGCACGGTTGCGGCGTGCCCGACGGTAACCGTCGCGCAGAGGGTTCCGAAGATGAACGCGAACGTGTGGAAGCGCTTGAAGGCAATTGGCTTTGCGCGATTCTTATTCATGTTGCACCTGCCGTTTGTCGGTTGGTCCAGCCAAGCGTTCGCTAGACGGCCGGATGGGCGATAGAAATAACCCGGCCTAATTGCCGAAGGAATAGTCGCCGCGTCGTCGCCATCGACGTCAAGCCGCCCGACCTGTTTGCGCGCTCTGGCTGGCGTCCTTCACGTTAAAGGTGACGGCGACAGCGGGACCACCGTCTATACCGCCATCGACACCATGATCGCTGGGCGGCAGGCGCGACGAGCGCGCTGATCGGCGTTGGCCCTAGATACGCCGCTCCGTTCCGGCATCGAACACCGAGAGACGAGACAGGTCGAAACCGACCGCAACGGGTTCTCCCAGCTTCGGCAGCATGTCGGAGGGGAACTTGGCGACGATCTCCTGTTCCCCCATCACCAGTACGACGAGGTTGTCCGAGCCGGTGTGCTCGGTCAAAATCGGCTTCAGCGTCAGCGAAAAGGGCACTCCGCCACCCGAGGTCTGAGCGGCCGCCGGCTGGATGGATTCGGGACGGAGGCCGACCACCACCGCTTGTCCATCGGTCGGAACCGTCTCGAAGGCATAGCCGTCGAGCGGCAGCATTGCCGCACCGACGTCGGCCGAAATGCGGCCGCCGTCGAGCCGAAGATGCCCCTTCATGAAATTCATGCCGGGATTACCGAGGAAGTCGGCGACGAACAGGTTGACCGGCCGGTGGTAGACTTCCTCCGGCTTGCCGACCTGCTGGATCTCGCCGGCCTTC
>JAGSYV010000254.1 GCA_018262505.1 Pseudomonadota bacterium | reverse complement strand
GCCTTGCGCTCGGCAGTGATCGACATCGGTGACTCCTTGTCGTTGGATAACAAAAATGGCCCGGCCGGGATGTCGTCCAGCCGGGTCGGTGCAACCTGTTTCATCAGGTTGCGGCTTCTCTACATGAAAACGCGTCTGAAAGCCAGCGGCAATCCGAAGCCGGCCAACCGGCCCGAGACGGGGGAGGCATCGGAAATGCCCCCCGTCGTCCAACCGCGTATTTCTCGCGCCTTAGGGGCAGATGAGACATTCGTCGATTGATATCAGTCGGCTAGAATCAGGCGAACCGGCTTCAGCTCGCCGTGCTCCACCTTGGCGAGAGCGATCAGCCGGCCGCGTTCGAACACGCCGACCGCCTCTTCCTCCACCGGCGCGTCGCGCCCGCGCAGCAGCACGGGATTGCCGTTCCTGAGCCGGACCGCCTGATCGGACGTCACGTCGAGTTGCGGCAGGTTTGCGAGGGCGGCTTCGATCGGCGTCAACAATGACAGCGCGTCACCATCGGCCTCAAGGGCCGCCTGCAGCGTATCGAGGCTTACCATATCCTCTTCACCGAACGGACCGACGACGAGTCGCCGAAGTTCGATGACATGGCCGGCCGTGCCGAGCCGGCGCCCCATGTCGCGGGCGATGGCGCGCACATAAGTGCCCTTGCCGCACTCGGCCTCGAAGATGGCGGTGTCCGCATCGGGGCAGTCGACCAGGTCGAGCCGGTGTACCGTCACCGGCCGCGCTTCGAGTTCGAAGGTCTCGCCGGCGCGCGCCAGATCATAGGCCCGTTCGCCGTCGACCTTGATCGCCGAGAAGGCCGGCGGTGTCTGCAGGATCTCGCCCTCGAACTCACCGAGCACGGCGTCGATTTCCTCGGCGGTCGGGCGCGCACCACCTCGCCCTCGGCGTCGTCGGTCGTCGTCTCCTCACCCCAGCGCACGGTGAAGCGGTAGAGCTTGTCGCCATCCATCACGTAGGGAACGGTCTTCGTTGCTTCTCCCATGGCGATCGGCAGCATGCCCGAGGCGAGCGGATCCAGCGTGCCGGCGTGCCCTGCCTTGGGGGTGCCGAAAATGCGCTTCATGGCACCGACCGCCTGCGTCGACGTCATGCCATAGGGCTTGTCGAGCACCACCCAGCCGTGGACCGTGCCTTTTTTCTTGCGTGCCATACCTGAATCCTGCGTTCACCGGCCGGGGATGGAACCCGACGCGGCGGAAAGACGGCGGACAGTGCGTCCGGAAGGCGCGCTCGTACACCGGTGGTCGGCGGAAGGCAAGGCCGGAGGATTGCGGCGGCCTCACCGGCATGGAAAGGTGGGAGAGAGCCGGTCACCGGCGAATCTTCTGGAGTTCAGATGTCTTTCGGCGTCTTTGCCGCTGTTCTCGCAGCGGCTCTCGTCCACGCTGGCTGGAATGTTCTCGTCAAGGGCGCCGCCGATAAGCTCGCCATGACCATTTCGGTGGCGATCGGCGCCGGGTTCGTCGCCGCGGTGGTGCTGCCATTCCTGCGATTGCCGGCTCCGGAAAGCTGGCCCTTTCTCGGCGTTTCGGTCCTGCTGCAGAGCATCTACTACCTGTTGATCGCCCGCGCCTATCGGATCGCCGACATGAGTCTCGCCTATCCATTGATGCGCGGCGTGGCGCCGGTCGTGGTGGCATTGTTCGGCGCCACCGTTTTCGGCGAGATGCTGGTCGGCGGACAGTGGCTGGCGGTCGGCCTGATTTCGGCGGGTGTCGTGGCGCTCGCCCTCGGTGCCTTTCACCAACAGCCGATGGCTGCTGCCGGCGTTGCAACGGCCCTTTGCAACGCCATGGTCATTGCCGCCTATACGCTGGTCGATGCCAGCGGCGTGCGCCTCTCCGGCTCCCCCGTCGCCTATGCGCTGGTGCTCGCCGTGCTGACAGGCGTGGTCACCGTGGTCCTGGCGCTTGCCGGTGGGGCTCGTCCGAGCCTTGAGATGCGCACGCTTGGCCTCGGCTTGGTGGGTGGCGCTGCCACCACCCTTTCCTACGGCGTCGCGCTCTGGGCAATGACGCGCGCGCCGGTGGCGCCCGTTGCCGCCCTGCGCGAGACGTCGATCGTCTTTGCTCTGGTGTTGTCGCGGCTGGCGTTCGGCGAACAGGTCGGCGGGCGGCGCTTCGCCGCCGCCTGTCTCGTCATGGCTGGCGTGGCGGCCCTCCGCCTTTCGTGACGTCAGCCAGCAGCGGCGTCTTGGGCCGCGATCAGTGCCGCCTCATCAGCCCATGCCTTTTGGAACGCCGGACGGCTGGTGATCCGCTCGATGTAGCTGGCAACCACGGGTGTTTTCTCGAAGATGCCGAAGCTGGTCACCCAGGCGAGCGCCGAACCCCATAGCGCATCGGCGACCGAGAAACGTTCGCCGAGCCAGAAGGGCGTCGCGTCCTTGAGGTGTTCGTTGACGACGGAAACGACGGTCTCGTAATCGGCATAAGGAGCGGTGGAGCGCGGCAGTGGCGGCCGCTTCATGGCGTGGTCGACCAGCGCCGGCTCGAAGCTGGAGCCATAGAAGACCATCCAGCGCAGGTAGGAGCCGCGCTGAGGGTCACCGATCCCCGGCGCCAAACCTACCTCAGGGAACATATCCCCAAGATAAAGCGCAACGGCTGCCTGCTCGGTCACCACCACGCCCCGGTGGCTGATGGCGGGCACCTTCCCCATCGGATTGACCGCAAGATAGTCCGACTTGAGTTGGTCGCCCGCTCGAACGTCCAGAACGTGAAGATCATAAGGCACGCCGAGCTCTTCCAGAAGGAAGCGGGTGCCAAAGGCGCGAGTCTGCGGCGCATAGTGGAACGTGATGCGGTCGTCGGTCATGAAACCCTCCTTATGGCCGCGCCGGCAGCGCGTCGCAGAGAGCTTCGCTTCCAAAGCCGTCAGGATCTGGCAGCTATGCTGCTGACGGAATCTGTCACGCGTCCTTCTCGTCGCGCTCGCCGGCATCGGCTGGCGCGTCTAGGTCACGCGCCACGTCGGGCGAGTGCAGCAGGGCGTCGATGTGGGCGGTCTCGTCAAAACGATCGTCGTAGCGGAAGACGAGCTCAGGCGCGAATTTCAGGTTGACGCGATGTGCGACCTGACCGCGCAGCCAACGAACGTTACGCGCCATTGCCTTTTCGGCAAGCTTCGGGTCGCCGCCGCCAAGCGGCGTGATGTAGACGGTGGCGTTGCGAAGATCGGGACTGACGCGCACCTCCGGCACGGTGATCATCATCCGCGTCACCTCGGATCAACTCGCCGACGCGAAGCTGGCGCTGGGAGGGCGCGCGGGGTTGCCCCTGTTGACCGTGCTGGGCCATGATGAAAACCTCGGTTGGAGCACTTCCTGAACAGATGCACCCATCTGAGCGAAAAGGAAATGCTTGGCGTTTCTCAGAACGCACTCTTGTGACGAAGCATAGTCCCTCGGCGCGGATCGCATCAATCCGAACCGGGCAAGCTCCGGGGTGGCCGGCTGGCTTCCTTGAGGGAAGCCGCAAAGGCAGCCATGTCGGCCTTGCCGGCAAAAGCCGAAAGCGGCAGGATCAGCGTCGGCCGGTTGCCGGCGAGGACAAAGAGGTGGTCCGCGTCCGTCTCGACGCGAACGTCGTCTGTTGCCGGAATGTCAATCGCGACACCGCCGACCGTGCCTGCGAGGCGGCCATTGGCAAAATCGACCTGTCCCGCCCCGACCGGGTGCAGCCGCGCCGCGCGCGATCGCTCTGCCTTGAGAGCGAAGCGTGCCCCCTGCCAGGCAACAAGCCCGATCACGCCAAACGAGGCGAACCACACCGGCCATTCGGCGTTTTGCGTGAGCCAGGAGATGAGGGCCATTGGAGGCAGGGCGAAGGCGTAGCCGAGAAGCGATCGCCAACCGCGATCCGCCGGCTTCAGGATCGCCTCAAGCGCCAGCGCGTCAGCCGCCTCCGTCACGAAAACGAAGCGGCGCGGCGTCGGCATGGAGGGGAAAGATTCGGCGGCGTCGGTCATGGCATACCGTCGAAAAAGGGCGTCCGGCGTCCCTAGGGACACCAGACGAACCATTACAGCGTACGGGCGATCTCTTCGACGCGGAAGCACTCGATGACGTCGCCGGCCCGCATATCCTGGTAGGCCTCGAAGTTCATGCCGCATTCCTGACCGGCGTGGACTTCCTTGACGTCGTCCTTGAAGCGCTTGAGCGTCCCGAGCTTGCCCTCGTGGATCACCACGTTGTCGCGGATGAGGCGCACCGAAGCACCGCGCTCCACCATGCCCTCGGTCACGCGGCAACCCGCCACCTTGCCGATCTTGGAGATGTTGAACACTTCTAGGATCTCGGCATTGCCGAGGAAGGTTTCGCGCCGCTCGGGGGTGAGCATGCCGCTCATCGCCGCCTTCACGTCATCCACGAGGTTGTAGATGATGTTTCCAGCGAGGCGATGATGGCTTCGAGCGAGCCCTGCACGTCGGTCTTGACGACCAGCGGGAACTCCTTCTTGCCGGCGGTCTGCAGCTTGGTCATCATCTGCTCGAGCGAGCCGCGTGAGCCGGAGGCACGCTTGGCGACGTTCTCGCGCTTCTGACGGACACGGTATTCGGTGATCTCGCGAGCACGGGCCTCGTTCTCGACCACGGCGACGCGGTCGCCGGCATCGGGCGTGCCCTGGAAGCCCAGCACCTCAACCGGCATGGCCGGGCTGGCGGCACTGACGTTGGCGCCCCGGTCGTCGAGCAGCGCGCGGACGCGGCCCCATTCGGAGCCGGCCACCACGATGTCGCCGACCTTGAGCGTGCCACGATCGACCAGCACGGTCGCCACCGGACCACGGCCCTTGTCGAGCTTGGCTTCGATGACGATACCTTCGGCGGCGCGATCGGGATTGGCCTTCAGTTCCAGCACTTCCGACTGCAGCAGGATGATTTCGAGCAGCTTGTCGAGGTTGGTCTTGGCCTTGGCCGAAACTTCCACCTCGAGCGTGTCGCCGCCCATCGATTCCACCTGAATCTCATGGCGCAGCAGTTCGGTGCGCACACGCTCAGGGTTGGCGTCCGGTTTGTCGATCTTGTTGATGGCGACGATGATCGGCACGCCGGCCGCCTTGGCGTGGCTGATCGCTTCCACCGTCTGCGGCATGACGCCGTCGTCGGCCGCCACCACGAGGATGACGATGTCGGTCACCTTGGCGCC
>JAGSYV010000253.1 GCA_018262505.1 Pseudomonadota bacterium | reverse complement strand
CTTGGTCGCCCGTACGCAGTTGCGCTTCACTTCGCTCGCCGTGATCAGCTCACGGTGGGACTTCCACCCACAAGAGTGCGCCCATGCTGGGCGCACAAACAACGAGAGGCCGGGGTTTCCCGGCCTCTTGCATTGAGAGTGTCCTTCCAAAAAGGAACGCACCCTTATGCCACCGGCGGCACCCAGATGATGCGCTGCAACGTGGCGCCGGCCAGCGTGGCATCGTCGGGCAGGCTTCCAGCCGAAATGTAGCCGGGAATGGCGAAGACAAAGGTGATGTTGGGAGCGCCGCGCGCGGTGCAGATCGGCATGGCGAGCCAGTTGCCCTGCCCTTCCCGACAGGAGGCTCTGTCCACGTGCGCCTCGCGGAAGGTCATGCCGATGCGCTCGCCATTGGGACCGACGAGACTTTCCGACACCCCGTGAACAGCACCAATCCGCCCGCCTTGGCCGGGCAGCACCTGCAACACCTGCAGTCCATCCCGGAACAGAGCCAGTGCGGCAACGCTTTCGCTTTGCTCGGTCGCCATGGTCACAGACGATACGACATAGCCGGGCTCCAGCGCCTCGATCGCCTTCTTTGAAAAGGCGGTATCAGGCGGCAATCCCGGCACCCCGGCGGCTGTGATGCGTAAGGTGGCGGAGCGCGATGGCGGCGGCGTGAAGTCCGAGTCGGAGCTGAGGAGGGAGCAGCCCGCAAGGGCCGCCGACATCAGCACGCCGGACAGGCGCAGGAGGGTACGAATGCGAGTCATACCCCTCGATAGCACAGGCGCCTCAGCGAATGAAGCGATGGGAAGATGTGGACGATCTGGTGGTTCGGCCCTCGGAATCCTGCAACCCTCCCAAGCGCCGGCCGCAGCCTTTTTCATGTGGACCCGGCTCCGTCGCCTTCCTAGACTTCGAGGACGTGCGGTGGCCAACCTCCGCGATGCCAGAGACGCCGCAGAAGACGGCGGTTTCGCCGGCCACTCGCCGCATGAGAGTTGTGAAGCAGGGATCGTTCACATGAGAATTGCCGTTCTCGGCGCCGGCGTCATCGGCACTACCACCGCTTATTATCTTGCAAAAGCCGGCCATGAGGTGACCGTCTACGACCGACAATCCGGTCCGGCGCTGGAAACCAGCTATGCCAATGCCGGCGAGATCTCGCCCGGGTACTCGACGCCGTGGGCCGCGCCGGGCATCCCGCTCAAGGCCATGAAATGGCTGTTCATGCAGCATGCGCCGCTCATTCTCAGGCCAACGCTCGATCCGCATGCCTTGCCGTGGATTCTGTCGCTGCTGATGAACTGCACGTCGGCCGCCTACGCGCGCAACAAGGGGCGCATGCTGCGCATCGCCGGCTATTCGCGCGAGTGCCTGGTGGCCCTGCGCGAGGAGACAGGCATCGCCTATGATCACCGTTCGCAGGGCACGGTGCAGCTCTTCCGCACCCAGAAGCAGTTCGACCACGCGGGTCGCGACACGGAAGTCCTTTCGGCCGATGGCGTACCGTTTGAGCTGCTCGATCGTGCCGGCGTCGCCCGCGCCGAACCGGCGCTTGCCGGCGTGAAGGATAGCTTCATCGGCGGCCTGCGGCTGCCGCTCGACGAAACGGGCGACTGCTACATGTTCACCAACGCCCTGGCGAAGATCGCCGAGGAGCTGGGCGTGCGCTTTCGCTACGGCGTGTCAATCACCCGGGTCGAGACGAGCGATGGCGTCGTGAGCGGCATCGTCACCTCCGAAGGCAAGATCAGCGCCGATCACTACGTGCTGGCGCTCGGCTCCTGGTCGTCCATCCTCGGTCGGGCCATCGGTCTTCGCCTGCCGGTCTATCCGGTGAAGGGCTATTCGCTCACCGCCGATATCACCGACGAGGCGCGCGCACCGGTATCCACCGTGCTCGACGAAACCTACAAGGTGGCGCTCACCCGCCTCGGCGGCCGTCTGCGTGTCGGCGGCATGGCCGAGATCAGCGGCTACAACAACGATCTGCCGCCGCGCCGGCGCGATACGCTGGAATATGTCGCCGATAGCCTGTTCCCATGCGGCGATCTCAAGGCCGCCAGCTACTGGTCGGGGTTGCGGCCGATGACACCCGACGGCACGCCGATCATCGGGGCCACGCGCTACGGCAACCTGTCGCTCAACACCGGTCACGGCACGCTCGGCTGGACGATGGCCTGCGGCTCGGCCCGAGCGCTTTCGGATCTGATTTCCGGCCGCAAGCCGGACATCGAAACGGGAGATCTGTCGCTCGACCGCTATTGACCGGCCAGCCCGTCAACATGGTCAGAATTAACCCCCATATCCATCGGAGTGATTGAAGCCGCCTCAGTGATTGGCTAGCACTGGAGACGGAGTGCCGGCAACCTAGGGGGGAATCACATGTTACTGGCCTGCGGCGATGCGCTGATCGATTTCGTGCCTGTGAAGTCCGCCGACGGCCGGGACGCCTATGTGCCGGCGGTCGGCGGCTCTTGCCTCAACATCGCCGTCGCCATGTCGCGTCTCGGCGCTCTCACCGGCTTCGTCGGC
>JAGSYV010000252.1 GCA_018262505.1 Pseudomonadota bacterium | reverse complement strand
GCCATCGCACGAAGAACCCGTGGATAGGTGGCGGTTCATAGCCGGAACCGGCCTCTCCGTCAACCTTTCGGACACGGGTTTGTCGCCGAAATCGCCGCCCGAAAGTCCGGTCGGCGACCGATCGCCCGACAATGGGAACTGTTGTTCCCCGCCGGGCGTCCGTCTCACTCGAGGGCAGCGCGAATCGCGCCGGCAACCTCTTCGATGGGGGCCATGCCATCAACCGACTTCAACAAGCCGCTTTTGGCATAGAAAGGCGTAAGTGCCGCCGTCAGAGCGCGGAACTCTTCGAGGCGCTTGCGGAACACTTCCGGATTGTCGTCCTTGCGCACCGGCTGGCCGGCCGCCTTGGCTTCCTCGGCACGGCGAACGATGCGGTCGACGAGCTTCTCGGCATCCACCTTGAACTCGATCACCGCGTCCAGCTTCAGCTTCTTCTCAGTGAGCAGCTTGTCCAGCGCCTCGGCCTGGGCCACGGTGCGCGGAAAACCATCCAGCACGAAGCCATTCTTGGCGTCCGGCTCCTCGATTCGGTCCGAGACGATGCCGATGACGATTTCATCGGAGACCAACTGACCGGCGTCCATGACGGCCTTGGCCTTCTTGCCGATCTCGGTGCCGGCGGCGACAGCCGCGCGCAGCATGTCACCGGTCGACAGCTGGACGATACCGTAACGGTCGACCAGCTTCTGCGCCTGCGTCCCCTTGCCGGCGCCCGGCGGTCCGAGAAGAATCAGCCTCATCTACGCTTCCCCCGAAGTTTGCTCTTCTTGATCAGCCCCTCGTACTGATGGGCGAGGAGATGCCCCTGAATCTGGGACACGGTATCCATGGTGACCGACACGACGATCAGCAGCGACGTGCCGCCGAAGTAGAATGGAACACCCGTGGTGGAGATCAGGAACTCGGGCAGCAGACAGACGACGACGAGGTAGATGGCACCGAGAACGTTGATGCGGGTCAGGACATAGTCGATGTAGATGGCGGTGCGCTCGCCCGGTCGGATACCGGGGACGAAGCCACCCTGCTTCTTGAGATTTTCGGCCGTGTCGGTCGGGTTGAACACGATGGCCGTGTAGAAGAATGCGAAGAAGACGATCATCGCGGCGTAGGACAGCATGTAGAGCGGCTGTCCGTGCGCCATCAGCGTGCCGAAGGTCTGCAGCCAGCCGCCGGCGGCATTGGTGCCGGCAAAGCCGGTAATGGTGCCGGGGATCAGCAGGATCGACGAGGCGAAGATCGGCGGAATGACGCCCGAGGTGTTGAGCTTCAGCGGCAGATGGCTGGACTCGCCCTGGAACATCTTGTTGCCGACCTGGCGCTTCGGATACTGGATCAGCAACCGGCGCTGGGCGCGCTCGAAGAAGACGATGCCGCCGATGACGACGACGGCCAGCACCAGCACGGCCAGGATGATCGGCGTGGCGAGAGCGCCCTGACGGCCGAGTTCCAGCATGCCGACAAGGGCGTGCGGCAGGTTGGCGATGATGCCGGCGAAGATGATCAGCGACGTGCCCTGGCCGATGCCGCGGGAGGTGATCTGCTCGCCCAGCCAGAGAAGGAACATCGTGCCACCCATCAGCGACAGCACGGTGGAAACGGTGAATGCCAGACCGGGGTTGAGGACGATCGAGCCCTGCCCCTGCAGGCCGACGGCGATACCGTAGGACTGGACGGCAGCCAGCAGCACCGTCAGGTAACGGGTGTACTGGTTGATCTTCTTGCGGCCGGACTCGCCTTCCTTCTTGACCGCTTCCAGCGCCGGGATGACCGAAGTCAGCAGTTGGATGATGATCGAGGCGGAGATGTAGGGCATGATGCCCAGAGCGAAGATGGCCATGCGGCCGACGGCGCCGCCCGAGAACATGTTGAACAGGCCGAGGATGCCCTGGCTCTGCTGCTTGAAGGCATCGGCGAGCGCCTGCAGGTTGATGCCCGGAAGCGGAATGTAGGTGCCAAGGCGATACACCAGAAGGGCGCCGAGGGTGAACCAAATCCGTTTCTTCAGCTCTTCAGCCTTGGCGAGAGCGCCGAAATTCAGATTTGCAGCGAGTTGTTCTGCCGCAGAGGCCATGTCTCACTCCGCCCGAATGGGGAACCTCGGGGCGCACCGCACCGCCTGAAGCGGCGCCGTTCCACCCATCATGCCACCGGCCTTAGCGCCTTCGAGCGATTCGATGAAGCGCCTTGTTCCGGTTTCGAACCGCCGCCGCGCGGGACGTGGGCAGGCAAATCCGAACTGTCCGCTATATAGACCCAGGTAGCGGACGAAATAAGCCACGACCTCGAAGGTCAGGGCCGTCTTGATCTCGCCGCCCAGCACGCGCACGCCGTCAAGCGTACGCCGCAGCAGGCCGGCCGCCACCAACGCCTCGACGGTGACAGGCGCCTTGGCGTCGAGCTTCTTGGCATCGACAGCCGCCTGGACCTTCGTCAGGCTGATCTCGTTGAGATCGAGCGCGAAGATGTTGGTAAAGCCGCGCTTGGGCAGGCGACGATGCAGCGGCATCTGGCCGCCTTCAAAACCGGCAATGGCAACGCCCGACCGCGAGGTCTGGCCCTTGACGCCGCGACCGGCGGTCTTGCCCTTGCCCGAACCGATACCGCGGCCGACGCGCATGCGCGGCTTGGTCGCGCCTTCGTTATCCTTGAGCTCGTTGAGCTTCATTTCATCGATCCTTTCGACCGGCGGGTATCTCAGGCCTCGCCCACGACGCGGACGAGGTGCTGGACCTTCGCGATCATGCCGCGAACCGAAGGAGTATCCTCCAGCGTCGACGTGCGATGCAGCTTGTTGAGACCGAGGCCGATCAACGTGGCACGCTGGTCGGCGGGACGGCGGACGGGGCTGTAGATCTGCTCGACCGTAACGGTCTTGCTCGACTTCTTGTTGGTCGACATGGTTTTCACCTTACGAAAGCCAGTTTACGAATGAGGAGGGAGAGGCCCCCCCTCCCCCGTTCGATATCCATCAGCCTTCGGCCGACGCCGCAGCTTCCGGGTCGATGTCACGACGACGGGACTGCAGGGTCGAAACCTTGAGACCACGGCGGGCGGCAACCGACCGCGGGCTATCTTCGTTCGCCAGGGCGGAGAAGGTAGCGCGGATCATGTTGTAGGGGTTGGATGAGCCAAGCGACTTGGCCACCACGTCCTGGATGCCGAGCGTCTCGAACACGGCGCGCATCGGGCCACCGGCGATGATGCCGGTACCAGCTGGCGCAGTGCGCACGTAGACGCGGCCAGCACCCCAACGTCCAGCGACGTCATGGTGCAGCGTCCGGCCTTCCTTGAGCGGCACGCGCACGAGGGCACGCTTGGCGGCTTCCGTCGCCTTGCGGATGGCCTCGGGCACTTCGCGCGCCTTGCCGTGGCCGTATCCGACCCGGCCCTTTTGATCGCCGACGACGACGAGTGCGGCGAAGCCGAAGCGACGACCACCCTTCACCACCTTGGCGACGCGGTTGATATGGACCAAGCGATCGACGAATTCGCTATCGCGCTCGTCGTTGCGGTCCCGATTGTTGCGTTCACGTTCAGCCATTGTCTTTATCTCTCTCGATCGGGACCGGCCTCAGAAGTCGAGTCCGCCCTCACGGGCGGCATCCGCA
>JAGSYV010000182.1 GCA_018262505.1 Pseudomonadota bacterium | reverse complement strand
TGAACAGCAGCGTGCCGTCCGGGGTGGTCACCGCCGCGTCGTCCAGCGTCACCAGCACCTTGGCGTGGGTGCCGCGGTTGCCGAGCCGGATGGCGCCGGCCGACCGCTCGAGATGGGCGGGCTTTGCCGTATCCTCCAGCTTGTCGGCCCGCTCCTTCAACTGCTTGGTCTTGACCACCAACAGGTCGCTGCCGGAATTGACGCCGATATTCTTCAGCTTGGCCGCCTGCCGGCGCAACTGGTCGGCGGTCTTGATGTCGCGGTCGTAGCGCCTGGCATCGGCCGCATCCGCCTCGTCAAGCGCCAACCGCGCCCGGCTGTAGGACAGGGCGAAAGCTTGAGAATTCTGCGGCCGCAGAAACAGCGTGCGGTTGCACACCGCGTCGAGGAAGGCGCGATCGTGGCTCGCCAGCATCACCGGCATGTCGCGCGGCAAGGCGTTCAGCCAGCTCTCCAGGAGCGCGATCTTGGCGAGGTCGAGATGGTTGGTGGGCTCGTCGAGCAGCAGCACGTCCGGCTCGCTCACCCAGGCGCGGGCGATCAGGGCCAGCCGCTGCCAGCCGCCGCTCAACGCCTTGAGCGGCCGTTCGCGCTGCGCCTCCGGCACCTCCAGCCCGTCCAGAACGACGTCGGCGCGCCAGCTTTCGCTATGGATCTGGTCGGCCGACAGCGCGTCGAGCACCGCGTCGCGGAAGGTCGCCGCCATCAGCGCCGGCCGCACATCCTGCTCCACCATGCCGATGGTCAGGCCGCGGGCGCGGGTGATCTCGCCTTCTGTGGGGTCTGTGGTGCCGATGATGCACTTCATCAAGGTGGATTTGCCGCGGCCATTGGCGGCGACGATGCCGATGCGGTCGCCGGCATTGACGGTCAGATTCAGCGAGGAAAACAGCGGGCTGGTAAAGGTCACGCCGAGGTTGCGCAGGTTGAGAAGGCTCATGTCAGGTCTCTGGTCTTGACGCCGGCACAAGGCATCGCCGACGCGCGGCCGATGCGATGCGTGATGCGCGGCAAATGGGAGATCGCAGCCGGCACGAGCAAAGGCTCGGCGCTACGGCTCACAAAGGGCAGACCAGGAGATGATCGAGAAAAGGCCTCTGGTCAGCCCTGCAAACGCATTTGCAGGGCAGAGACGGGACCATATGTCCGGTGTGACCGGATATGAAAAGCATGCATGTGACCCCTCCTTTCTCCTCAAGCACGGGGGTCTGAATATCACCGCTTTTTTCTCAGCGCAATCGGCGGTGGGCCGCGATCAGCACGGCCGGGACTGGCAGGTATCGATCGAGTGAGCGCTGTGCGGAACGGTGACGAAACAGGGTCATCCGCCGGGGCATCTGGAAAGTCCGGCCATCGCGCGGTCTGAAAGCTCGCTGAAAGCTTGTAATGTTACGTACGTAGTTTAGCGATCGGACATAACCCATCCGCTCTCGAAACAAGGGAGCAGCCGATCGCTGAGAACCAAAGTGGAGGAACCCTATGTCGGCATTCAGCAAAGCTCTCTCGTCCACCGCCCTTGCGCTCGTCGCCCTTGCGTCCGTGTCATCAGTTCATGCCGCCGACAAGATCACCATCGTCGTCGGTGGCTATGAAAAGCAGATCTATCTGCCGGCGAAGCTGACCGAGCGTCTCGGCTACTTCAAGGACGAAGGGCTCGACGTGGACCTGATCAACGAGGCGGCCGGCGTCGACGCCGAGAACGAACTGCTCGCCGGCCAGGTCCAGGGCGTGGTCGGCTTCTACGACCATTGCATCGACCTGCAGTCGAAGGGCAAGTTCGTCGAATCCGTCGTCCAGTTCAGCCGGGCGCCGGGCGAGGTCGAGCTGGTGTCGACCAAGCATCCCGAGATCAAGTCGCCCGCCGACTTCAAGGGCAAGAACCTCGGCGTGACGGGGCTTGGCTCGTCCACCAACTTCCTGACCCAGTACATGGCGGTCAAGTCCGGCGTGAAGCTCGGCGAATTCACCTCGGTGCCCGTCGGCGCCGGCGACACGTTCATCGCCGCCATGCAGCAGGACCAGATCCAGGCTGGCATGACCACCGAGCCGACCATCACCCGCCTTCTGAAGACCGGCCAGGCGGCCGTGCTGGTCGACATGCGCACCGTCGAGGGCGCCAAGGCGGCGCTCGGCGGCACCTATCCGGCCGCCTCGCTCTACATGGCGACCGACTATGTCGAGAGCCACAAGGAGACGGCGCAGAAGCTCGCCAATGCCTTCGTCAAGACGCTGAAATACATCAACAGCCATAGCGGCGCCGAGATCGCCGCTGAGATGCCGGCCGACTACTACGTCGGCGACAAGGAGGGCTATGTGAAGGCTCTCGATGCCGGCAAGGGGATGTTCACCCCCGATGGCGTGATGCCGGAGGATGGCCCTGCCACGGTGCTCGCCGTCCTCTCCGGCTTCTCCAAGAACGTCAAGGGCAAGACCATCGATCTCTCCAAGACCTACACGACCGAGTTCGTGAAGGCCGCGAAGTAACGCGTCCATTGTCTCGGGGCGGCGGACCTCGTCGCCCCGTCCTTTCGTCGCCATCACCCATGTCGCCTTGGTCCGTTCCGCGGGTCGAGGGAAAGGAAGCCATGTCCGCTCAAACCCCCGATGCTCCCTCGATCGAGCTGATCAATGTCAGCCGCCGGTTCATCGCGCCCACCGGCAAGTCGCTGACGGCCCTCAAGGATTTCACCATGCGCGTCGACGAGGGCGAGTTCGTCGCCGTGGTCGGCCCGACCGGCTGCGGCAAGTCGACGACGCTCAACCTCATCACCGGCCTCAACAAGCCGTCGGCCGGCGAAGTCCGCATCTTCGGCCAGCCGGTCAGCGGCATCGACCCGCGCATCGGCTTCGTCTTTCAGACCGACGCCCTGTTTCCCTGGCGCAACGTCATCGACAACGTGGTGGCCGGCCCGATGTTTCGCGGCCGTCCGAAGGCGGAGGCCTACCAGGCGGCGCGCGACTGGCTGAGCCGCGTCGGGCTGTCGAAGTTCGAGCATCACTATCCGCATCAGCTCTCCGGCGGCATGCGCAAGCGCGTCTCGCTCGCCCAGACCTTCATCAACGAGCCGAAGATCCTCTTGATGGACGAGCCCTTCTCGGCCCTCGACGTCCAGACCCGCGTGCTGATGCACGAGGAACTCCTGAAGCTGTGGGCCGGCTCGAAGGCGTCGGTCATC
The DNA here is from genome assembly GCA_018262505.1 of Pseudomonadota bacterium. Lineage (GTDB taxonomy): Bacteria > Pseudomonadota > Alphaproteobacteria > Rhizobiales > Pleomorphomonadaceae > Pleomorphomonas. The sequence continues at coordinate 3,772 of JAGSYV010000182.1, read as the reverse complement.
TTCGTCACCCACGATCTCGAAGAAGCCATCGCCCTGGCCGACAAGGTCTATGTGCTGACATCGGGCCCGGGGATGGTCAAATCCGTCTACCCGATCGGAATACCGCGCCCGCGCGTCATGGCCGAGATCCGTTACGAGCCGCAATTCATCGACATCGCGCACACCATCTGGAACGACCTGCGCGACGAAGTCCAACGCAGTTACCGGCAAGCCGGGCTGGCAGCGTGAGGGGGCACCCATGACCGATATTACCCTCGAAGATCGATCGACCGTCCCGGTCGGCACCAGCGACGCCGAAATCGAACAGGCTGCGCTGACCTCCCTTCGCAAGCGCCGGCAGACGGTTCTCTTCTGGCGCCTCGCCATCCTCGTCGCGCTGCTTGGCGGCTGGGAGTTGGCAGGCCGCATGACCTGGATCGACCCCTTCTTCTATTCCATCCCGACCGCCATCGTCGCCCGCCTCTACGAGTGGATCACCCAGGGCACCTCGGAAGGCCCGCTCTGGTACCATCTCTATGTGACGATGGAGGAATCGCTGGCCGGCTTCTTCTCCGGCGCCATCACCGGCGTGATCATCGGCGTCGCGCTCGGCCGCAACAAGATGCTGTCGGACGTCTTCTCCATCTACATCAAGCTGATCAATTCGGTGCCGCGTGTCGTTCTGGCGCCGATCTTCATCATGCTGTTCGGCCTGGGGCTCGGCTCGAAGATCGCGCTCAGCTTCGTCATGGTATTCTTCGTGGTGTTCTCCAACGCCTTCCAGGGCGTGGTCGAGGCCGACCGCAACATGATCGCCAACGCCATGATCCTCGGCGCCAACCAATGGCAGCTGACGCGGCATGTCATCATCCCCTCGGCCATGAGCTGGATCTTCGCCAGCCTGCACGTGTCCTTCGGCTTTGCCATCATCGGTGCCATCGTCGGCGAGTTCGTCGGCTCGCGCTACGGCATCGGCCTGCTGATCAACATCGCCAAGGGCTCGTTCGACGCATCGGGCATGTATGCCGCCATCATCATCATCATGGTGGTGGCGCTGATCGCCGAATACCTGATGACATCAGTGGAAAAGCGCCTGGCCAAGTGGCGCCCGGTGCCGCAGCACGACACGCACTGATCGGTCGATCGGGGCGAAACCTCGACAGCACCGTAAACGCCATAAGCGGCGGGTCTCAGGTCATTCCACCTGAAGGCTCGCCGCTTCTGCTTTCGCCTGCGGCAACGTGACCGTCGCCACCAGCCCCGGACCGGCGCTGCGTCGGCCGAGCGTCAGGCTGCCGTCGTGCGCCTCGACGATCTCCCGCACGATGGCGAGCCCCAGTCCGGTTCCCTCCGCGCCGGTCGTCGCCTCCATGCCGGAACCGCGATAGAACCGCTCGGTGAGGCGCGGCAAGTCTTCGTCCGACACGCCGGGGCCGCTATCCTCGATGGTCAGCCTGACATGCCCTTCGTATCGCAAGAGATCGACGGCGACGGTTCCACCGGGCGAGCTGTATCTCACGGCGTTGTCGACGAGATTGGCGACGATCTCGCGCAGCAGCGAGGCATGCCCCGTGACGACAAGGGGACCGCCTTCGTCCTGGAAAGACAGGTCGATCTCCCTGTCGATGGCCACGGTCGCGAACTCTTCCAGCACGTCGCGCGTCAGCGCGGCGAAGTCGATATCGGCCTTCATGAGCAGGGCGCCCTGTTCGGCGCGCGCCAAGGACAAGAGCTGCGACACCAGCCGCGACATCTGGTTGATCCGGGCTTCCTGCGCTTCGAGGACAGCCTGCTTGCCTTCCAGGCTTGGTTCGCGCAGGCCGTAGCTGGCCTGCGCCTTCAGGATGCTGAGCGGCGTGCGCAGCTGATGGGCCGCGTTGGCGATGAACCGGCGTTGCGCGCCAATCTGCCGGCTGACGCGTTCGAAAGCGTGATTGAGGGCCGTTGCCAGCGGACGCAGCTCGCTCGGCAGGGCGCCGGCATCGAAGGATTGCAGCTGATCCGGCTCGCGTTCCTCCACCTCGCGGGCAAACCGAAGCAGCGGACGCAGCCCCAGGCCGATGCCGACCGCCGACAGCAGGCCGGCCGCCGCCACCAGCAGCAGCTGGCCTTGAATGGACGCGGTCCACAGGCGGAAGATGAGCCCATCGCGGCTCTTCAGGGTGCTGCCCACGATGACCACCGCGCTGGCATTGTCTCCACCGCCGATGACGGGCTGACGCAAGGCAACCTGACGCACCGGATGGGCGCGGAAGCTGGCGTCGAAGAACACCATGTGCAGGTCCCTGAGCGGCTCCGCCGGCAGCGCGACATCCGGGTCGCCGGCGATGAGTTCGCCCTCAGGCCCGCGCACCTGATAGTGGATCCGCTCGCCAACGTCGCCGTTCGAGAACACCGCCAGCGCCGAAGGCGGGATCAGCGCATCGATGCCGTCATCGCTCACGTGGATGCGTTCGGCGATGCCGGCGGCCGAGGCGGCGAGCAGGCGGTCGGTCAAGAGATCGGCGGTTTCGACGGCGTTGCGCCAGGTCAGGTAGACATTGATCAGGGCGAGAAAGATCAGCGGCCCGATCAGGCTGAGAACCACCTTGAGGCGAATGCTGTCACGGTGCACGGGTGGGTTCCGATTGCGTCAGGACATAGCCGAGACCGCGCAGCGTCACGATGCCCACGCCGGTCCCTTCGAGCTTCTTGCGGACGCGATGGACGTAGATCTCCACCGCCGAGGGGTTCGCCTCGTCATCGAGGCCGAACACCGCGTCGAACAGATGCGCCTTCTGAATGGGCTTGCCGCCCTTGAGAATGAGGGCCTGCAGCACGGCATGCTCGCGCGGGGTCAAGAGCAGCACCTCGCCGTCGGCGGTGAACTGGCTGGCACCGAGATCGAGCGAGATCCTGCCATAGTCGACCGTGTTGGCATGGTTGGTCAGCGTGTGCCGCAGGCGGGCCCTGATGCGGGCTTCCAGTTCGGTGATGTCGACCGGTTTGACGAGATAGTCGTCGGCGCCGAGATCCAGCCCCCTGACGCGGCTGGAGATGGCGTCGTTCGCCGTCAGGATGATGACCGGAACCTTCCGGTTATGGCTGCGCAGGTTCTTGAGGACGGTGAAGCCGTCGCCGTTCGGCAGACCGAGATCCAGGAGAACCAGCGCGTAGTCCTGCGTTCGAAGCGCCTCGTCGGCATCCTCTCCCGTATGGACGCAGTCAACCGCATAATGGCTCTTGCGCAGGAGAAGCGCGAGCCATCTCGCGAGTTCGAGATTGTCTTCGATCAGCAACAGGCGCATGCGCCAGCATGCTGTATGTGATGCTCCGGATGCAACTGCCAAACCGTAGCCAAAAGGCTAAGGTCAAGGACGTCTGTTCCAGAGCATTGTGCGGAAAAGTGGAAACCGGTTTTCCGCGAAAACAATGCGACAACAAGGAACTAGAGTATGTTGGCGAACCAGGGTTCGCCGGACATCCTCTAGGATGGCGATTGCCCGAACCGTTGCCGAAAGTCGCGGGCAAAACTGCGCCAGGTTTTCTGACCGGCGGCCGAACCGACCGACGGGCCTCACGCCGACCTCCGTGCTCGACCGGGACGAACACACCGAGACGGCCCGCTCGGACATGGCGACTTCAGAGGGAAAACGCTCGGCCGCCGTCGACAGAGATCTACCGCAGTCGAGGTCGTAGGCCCGACGCCGGCCGAGGAACGAACCCGCTACGCGGGAGGGCGCCTGCGGTTGAGGTAGAGATCAAGAGACGGCCGTTGCGTCCGCGTTGAGCGTAGCTCGGCTGAAGCAGAGCA
>JAGSYV010000181.1 GCA_018262505.1 Pseudomonadota bacterium | reverse complement strand
CGGCCACGAGTGGGACGGCATCAAGGAACTGAACAATCCGCTGCCGCGCTGGTGGCTGTGGGTGTTCTACGCCTGCATCGTCTTTGCGATCGGCTACGTCTTTGTCTACCCGGCGATTCCGCTCGTCTCGACCTACTCCAAGGGTCTGCTTGGCCACTCGCAACGTGCTTCGGCGCTTGCCGAGACTGAGGCCGGTCAGGCGGCGCGCGCCGAGGTGGGCAAAGGCCTCGCCAATGCCAGCCTCGATCAGATCAAGGGCGATCCCAAGATGTTGGAATTCGCCATGGCCCAGGGCCAGGCGGCCTTCGGCAACAACTGCGCGCCTTGCCATGGGGCTGGCGCGACCGGCTCCAAGGGCTATCCGAACCTGCAGGACGACGACTGGTTGTGGGGCGGCACCCTGACCGATATCGAGCACACCATCACCGTTGGTGTGCGCTCGACCAGCCCTGATACCCGCATGAACAATATGCCGCGCTTCGGGGCTGACGGCTTGCTCGACGCCAAGCAGATCCGCAACGTCGCCGGCTTCGTGCTGTCGCTGTCGGGCAGCTCGGTGAAGGGGGCCGATATCCAGGCGGGCAAGCAGATCTTCGCCGAGAACTGCACCGCCTGCCATGGCGAGGATGCCAAGGGCAGCCAGGCGCTGGGCGCTCCCAATTTGACTGACAAGGTCTGGCTCTATGGCGGCGACGAGGCGTCGGTGATCAACACCATTACCTACGCTCATCGCGGCGTCATGCCGACCTGGGGCGGCAAGCTCGATCCGGTGACCATCAAGTCGCTGGCGATCTATGTTCACGACCTCGGCGGCGGTACCTGAACCCTCGCCTCTTCAAGTGAGCGGCGACGACGGCGGGTAGAGCCCGCCGTCGTCTGTTGCAAGGCCCGGAGCGTGCAGGACGGTGTTGCCGAACTCGCGGTTCGGTCCTCGGTCTTTTTATGCTAATGTGCTAATAATAGAGGCAATTGCTTATTGGGTCGGCCGCTCTGACGGAAGGCGGTCTCCGGGAGACGAAGACAACATGCGGGTCGACGAGAACGTGACGACCGGAGGCGACAACTATTACGCTGCCGCCAAGAAGAATTATCCGGCGGCGGTCAGTGGCCGTCTCAGGACCATCAAGTGGTCCGTGCTGATCATCGCGCTCGGCATCTACTATTTCCTGCCCTTCATCCGTTGGGATCGCGGCCCGGACGCGCCGGGCCAGGCGGTGCTGATCGACATGGCTGGCCGCAAGGCCTATTTCTTCGGCGTGGAAATCTGGCCGCAGGAGGTCTACTACCTCACCGGCCTCCTGGTGCTCGCCTCGATTGCCCTGTTCTTGATGAACGCGGTGGCCGGTCGCGTCTGGTGCGGCTATCTCTGCCCGCAAACCGTATGGACCGACCTGTTCTTTGCTGTCGAGCGCTGGATCGAGGGTGACCGGCGCGACCGCATCCTGATGGACCGCGCGCCGATGAGCGTCGGCAAGTTCCTGCGCAGGGCGGCAAAGCACATCATCTGGCTGCTGATCGCGGTCGGTACGGGTGGTGCCTGGGTGCTCTATTTCGGTGACGCGCCGACCATCGTGAAGGACACGCTCACCGGCAACGCCGCGACGATCGTCTATATCTGGATCGGCATCCTGACCTTCACCACCTATTCGCTGGCCGGCTTCATGCGCGAGCAGGTCTGCCTCTACATGTGCCCCTGGCCGCGTATCCAGGCAGCCCTGACCGACGAGTGGGCGCTCAACGTGACCTATCGCACCGATCGCGGCGAGCCTCGCAAGTCGGTGAGGATCGGTGAGCGGGCGAAGGCGGCAGGCGAGCCAGTCGGCGACTGCATCGATTGCAAAGCCTGTGTGCAGGTTTGTCCCACTGGCGTGGACATTCGCGAAGGCCTTCAGCTCGGCTGCATTCAATGCGGTCTCTGTATCGACGCCTGCGATACGGTGATGAAGAAGGTTGGCCGCGAGCCGGGGCTGATCGGCTACGACACCGACATGAACATTGCCCGTCGCAGCGAAGGCAAGCCGCCGATCTATCGCATCGTGCGGCCGCGCACCGTGCTTTATGCGGCACTGATCGTCATCATTGGCGGCATCATGGTCTACACGCTCGCCAACCGTGCCTTCCAGGGGGTCAGCGTATTGCACGATCGCAACCCGCTCTACGTCAACCTGTCCGACGGCGGCACCCGCAACGGCTATACGGTGCGCCTGATCAACAAGCGCCCCAACGAGCGGCACTTTGCGCTCACCGTATCCGGTCTGCCGGAAGGCTTTACGGTGGAGGCCCAGGGCGTCGCGGCGGCCAGCGGCAAACCGGTGGTCGAGGTGCCTGCCGATACGACGCGCGAACTGCGTGTGCTAGTCATGGTGCCGAGCGGCATTACGCTGCCGGCGTCGACACCAATCGAGTTCTATATCGTCGATACCGAAAATGGCGAGAAAGCCGCTACGTCCGACTTCTTTAAAACCGCAGCTGCCAACTGAGCTGAACCGGCCGCGGAGTAGCGTCTGCGAGGTTGCGAACATCTCGCAAAAGGCAGATGCTTCGGCTTGACCAAGAAGGAGACCAACGCAATGACTGCTACCACCGAGGTCGTGCGCGGCCGCCGCTTGACCGGGCGAGGCGTCTTTCTCTGGTTGTTCGCCTTCTTTGGGGTGGTGTTCGCGGTGAACGGCGCCTTCGTCTATTTCGCCGAGTCGACGTTCCCCGGCCTCGAAGTGGAATCGAGCTACAAGGCCGGCCAGGAATTCGAGGGTGAGGTTCTCGCGGGAAAAGCTCAGGCGGATCGCGGTTGGGCGGTAGATGCCGCCGTTCGCCCGGCGGGTGACGACGCCTCCGTCGAGGTTCATTTCCGCGACAAGGCGGGAGCCGATCTTCACGGTCTCGACGTGCGCGTCAGCCTCATCCATGCCGTTGATCCGGATCACGACCATTCGGCCAGCCTGCCAGAGGTGGCGAGCGGTATCTACCGCGCAGTCCTGCCGAAGGTACAGACCGGCATGTGGAGTCTGACGATCGAGGCCTACAAGGGCAATGAGCGGCTGTTCATGAGCCGCAACCAGCTCCGCCTCGTCCGCTGAGGAAGGGAGAGACTGTGAACATCGCGGTGGATGTTGGCCCTCTCGAGGACGGACCGACGGGTCAGCCTGTCGGTCACGATTGGGACGCCTATACCGTGGCCGATCGGGATGGCAACCGCCGCATGGAGCTTGCTGTCGAGGGCATCACCTGCGCCGCCTGCCTGACCGATATCGAGCGTGGTCTCCGCCGCCTGCCGGGTGTGGTCGGGGCGCGCGTCAATGTGAGCAACCGCCGGACCTCCGTGGTCTTCTCGCCGGAGAAGGTAACGCCTCTTGCCATCTTGGAGCGCATGGCGGCGATCGGCTATCCGGCTCAACCCTTTGATCCGGCCATGCGGCGCGACAATCGCTCCGCCGAGGCGCGCGAGCTTCTGAAATGCATGGGCGTCGCCGGTTTCGGCGCCATGAACGTCATGCTGATGTCGGTATCGGTCTGGTCCGGCAACGTCACCGACATCACGCCGGAGACCCGCGATTTTTTCCATTTCATGAGCGCGCTCATTGCGCTTCCGACGGTCGCCTACGCCGCTCGTCCGTTTTTCCGAAGCGCCTTTGCTGCCATCCGCCGCCGATCGCTCAACATGGACGTGCCCATTTCGGTCGGCGTCTGCCTCGCCATGGGCCTTTCCATCTTCAATACGCTGACCCACGCTCTGGAGGCCTATTTCGACAGCGCGCTGATGCTGCTGTTCTTCCTGCTGCTCGGCCGCTTCCTCGACGAGAACATGCGGCGGCGCACGGCGGTCGAAGCCGAAACGCTGGCGACGCTGCGCGCCGATTCGGCGCTGAAGCGTGGCGACGACGATAAATTGGTGCGCGTTCCCCTCAGCGCCGTCCGCCCCGGCGATATCGTGGTGGTCAGGCCCGGAGAGCGGGTCCCGGTCGATGGCGAGGTGCTTTTCGGTCGGTCCGACGTCGATCGCAGTCTGGTCACCGGAGAGACGCTGCCAGTATCCGTCGCACCCGGTGACATCGTGCACGCCGGTACGCTGAATGGCGTCGGTCTGCTGACCATCGTCGTTACCGCCGCGGTCGAAGGCACGCTGATGGCCGAGATCGAACGGCTGATCGGCGAGGCGCAATCGGCCAAGTCCGGTGCGCTTCGTCTGGCCGATCGCGCGGCCCGGGCCTATGCGCCGGTGGTTCATTCCTCGGCTTTTCTCACCGCCTCGGGATGGCTGATCGCCGGCGCCAGCTGGCATACGGCGCTGATCAATGCCATCGCCGTTCTGATCATCACCTGCCCCTGCGCGCTGGCGCTCGCCGTGCCGGCGGTTCAGGTCACGGCGGCGGGGCGCTTCTTCCGCAATGGCATCCTGCTCAACGCCGGTGATGCCATCGAGCGTCTCGCCCGCGTTGACGTGATCGTCTTCGACAAGACGGGCACGCTGACCAGCCCCGAGCCGCTGCTGGCCAACCGGGCCGACGTGTCCGGCAATCTGCTTGAACTCGCCGGTCGCCTGGCCCGCTCCAGCCGTCATCCGCTGGCCGAAGCGCTGGCGCGGGCTTCCGGCGCGACGGGAACCATCGATGGCTCGCGCGAGGTAACGGGCGAGGGCGTCATGGTGGATCTGGCCGAGCGGACGCTGCGACTCGGCTCGCTTTCCTTCTGCGGTATCGCCGATGAGGTTGCCGATCCCGTGCGCGCTGCCTATCCCGATGCCTCGCTGATCGCCTTTTCGAGTGGGGATCGGACGGCGGTATTCGCCTTTGCTCAGCGCCTCAAGGCAGACGCTATCGAAGTCGCCGCGGAGCTCCGGATCAAGGGCTATCGCCTGATGATCCTGTCGGGCGATCGTGCAGCGGCCGTTGCCACCGTCGCGGAGAAGCTCGGCATTGCCGAATGGCAAGCCGAGGTCGATCCGGCCGGCAAGATCGCGCGGCTCGACGCAATGAAGGCGGAGGGACGAAGGGTGCTGATGGTTGGCGACGGCCTCAACGACGCGCCTTCGCTGGCCGCCGCCCACGTGTCGCTGTCGCCCGTCTCCGCCGCGCATCTGGCGCAGGCGGCGTCCGACGCCGTCTTCCTCAGCGATCATTTGAAGCCGGTGATCGTCGCCCTCGACGTTTCCCGCGCTGCCTATCGCCTGATGAAGCAAAATCTTTGGACGGCGGTGGTCTATAATCTGATTGCCGTGCCGATCGCCGTGCTTGGCTATGTCACGCCGCTGATTGCCGCGGCCGCCATGTCGGGCTCATCGCTGATAGTCACCTTGAATGCGTTGCGCCTCCGCCGTGTCGCAACGCCACCTGCCGAACGGCCGCCGGAGGCAGTTGCCGCGGCTCGTGAGGATCAAGCCCGGGAGCCGGCATGAGCGTTCTCGTCTATCTCGTGCCCGCCGCGCTTCTCCTGGGCCTTCTCGGCCTCGCCGGTTTCATGTGGTCGCTGAAAACCGGGCAGTATGAAGATCTCGAAGGCGCCGCCTGGCGTATCCTTGAAGACGACGACATTGAAGACGCCCCGGAGGATCCTCCCGAGGGCGCGCGCGGCCACGTTCCGGAAGGCGAAGAACGGCGCAAGGGCTGACGGCCATATCGCCGCTCAGGCTAACTTTCAGATATCCAAATGAAAACGGGACCGGCCATGAGCCAGTCCCGCATTGTCTCGTTCTCGTATCCGCTTGCCGTCAGCCGCCAGCGGCGCTGAAGATCTGCTGGCGGACGGCCTTCTCAACCTCAGGGACGCTCGGCTCGGAGAACGGCAGGCTGAGGGTCTCCCAAACGTCGACCAGAGCGTCGCGTAGATGCTCGATGACCACGTCGTTGTGGAAGGGCGTCGGCGTGACTCGGAGCCGTTCGGTGCCGCGCGGCACTGTCGGGTAGTTGATCGGCTGAATGTAGATGCCGTGCTTCTCGAGAAGGATATCGGTCGCCTTCTTGCAAAGGTCGGGATTGCCGACCAGCACCGGCACGATATGCGTCACCGAAGGCATGACCGGCAGCCCGGCAGCTCTCAGGACCGCCTTGGTGCGGGCAGCCTGCCGCTGATGCGCTTCGCGCTCGACGCGGCTTTCCTTGAGGTGGCGGATCGAGGCCGTCGCGGCGGCACAGAGGCCGGGCGGCAGCGCCGTCGTAAAAATAAAGCCGGGGGCGTAGGAGCGGACGGCGTCCACCAGCGATTTCTTGCCGGTGATATAGCCTCCCATCACGCCGAAGCCCTTGGCCAGCGTGCCTTCGATCACGTCCATGCGGTCCATGACCCCGTCGCGCTCGCAGATGCCGGCGCCACGGTTGCCATACATGCCAACGGCATGCACCTCGTCGATATAGGTGAAGGCGTTATACTTGTCGGCGAGATCGGCGATCTTCTCGATCGGCGCAACATCGCCGTCCATCGAATAGACGCTCTCGAAAACGATCAGCTTGGCTCGGTCGGGACCGGCGGCGATCAGCAATTCCTCGAGATGGTTGAGGTCGTTGTGGCGCCAGATCTGCTTGGAGACACCCGACGAGCGTACGCCATGGATCATCGAGGCATGGTTGAGGGCATCAGACAGGATCAGGCAGTTGGGCAGCAGCTTGGCGATGGTTGAGATCGCCGCCTCGTTGGAGACGTAGCCGGAGGTGAACACCAGCGCCGCTTCCTTGCCGTGAGTTCGGCGAATACGCGATAGCGCTTCTCGTCCTGCAGGGCCTGGACGGCACTCTCGAACACCGCATCATAGTTCATGATTGACCAAATCCCTCCGACGCCCGGCAGACCGTGCGTCTATCCGTGGGCGGATCGCCTTGCTTTAGATCGACGGTCCGACGTCTTTTCACCTACGACAACCTACGCACATTGCCGTGCACCGCCCTTGATTACGATCAAACCATATACTGTCTTGATCAATCACTTTGGCGAAGGGGCAAGTAAGCCATCGATGTCCATGCGTGGTCACAGCTTTTTGAACGGGTCCAAAAACCCGACGCATCTGTCTGAAACTAAAGCACGGCATCGACCAAGTCTCAAGCGGTTTCATCGGCGGCTCATCCGCTGGAGGGCAGCACCGGCAAGGCCGACCAGCCCAGCCAATCTTTGGTCGCAAAATGCGGCTGGTCGTTGTTAAGGTGGCTCCGCCTAACTGCTTTTTCACCTTTGACTGCTATGAGGAAGTGGAAGGAGTATGCCGGTGCAGCTTGATCTGTCATCCCTGACCTTTCTGGTCGTGGAAGATAGCGCCTACATGCGCACGATCCTAAGGACGATGCTGCAAG
>JAGSYV010000180.1 GCA_018262505.1 Pseudomonadota bacterium | reverse complement strand
CCCGGCATCCGGGTCGGCGCCCGCCACCGTGCCCACCACCGTGCCGACGGCCGCATTCTCCGCCACCGTGCCGCCCGTCAGCGTCAGGTCGGTTGGCGCTTCGTTGACGTCGGTCAGCCCGATCGTGAAGCTCTCGTCATAGCTGAGGCCGCTCTGGTCGGTCACTCGTACCGTGATGGCGTGCAAGGTCGCGGCCTCGTAGTCGAGCAGCGAGCCGTTGGCCACCGTGACCTCACCGGTCGTCGCATCGATGGCGAACCGTCCACCGGCGTCATCGGTCAGGCCATAGCTGAGGCTTGCACCGGCATCCGGGTCGACGCCGGCCACCGTTCCCACCACCGTCCCGGCCGCTGCATTCTCGGCCACCGTGCCGCCGCTCAGCGTCAGATCGGTTGGTGCCTCGTTGACGTCAGTCAGGCCGATGGTCTCGGAAAAGCTCGCTGGGATGCTAGTGCGATTCACTTTTAGACTCCCGTCAACAAAACCAAAAAGACGTGTAGGGCGGCACAGTTCTGGTGGTCAGCTCAGCTTTCGGAGGTGGTGTGGGTCTGACGATCGGTCGTTCAGAGGAGCACGAGAACGGCAACAAAAGCCCCGCGTTCGACAGGGCATTCGCCTATGCTTTCTCGCAATGAAGCGCTCACATGCGTGAGCCAATTGCTCCCCAATTCGGCCCGAATGTCGGCCCCCGCCTCTCCTCTGACGGCCAACGCTGTGTTCCCGGAAACAACTCGATACAAGACGTACATGGAACTCCCGTGTCAGCGCAACCATCTAGACGCAGCAACCAGACGACACACCTTTTGGCACTTAATTCGCAAATGTGGGTGGATGGAAATGCCGAGCACAATTCCGTGCCCGAAGCGTCAGGAGCTGAGCATTCATGAATGCCGGGAAACCGCCCGGTATCCGTATTTTTATCAGCCGGTGTGAGCGCTGCGGAATACGCCGCCTAAACCTAACGCCAGTTCAGCTCGCCTCAGGACGTACCGAGACTAGCGCCAAAAATCAGTATTCAAACGGATCAAGACCGAAGGGCCGCCACTTAGTGAATACTCAATACCTTCGGAGTCTGCGGCGGCGAGACAAGCGAACGACATGGGGTGGGCTAACGGGAACCCGGCTCGCCATCTACATTCGGTCTCCGGACAGAGGTGCTTGACCTTGTCCGGGACATATCCCTTCCAGACTGGACCGAGCTCCGCAGGAGCCGCTTTGGCTTGGTCGCTCGCCCAGCATACCCATCGCTAGTTCACTGGTGACTCTTTGGTGACACCAATAAGCAAAGGGCTCAGCGATTTCTCGCTAAGCCCTTGGAAGGAATGGTGGGCGTGACAGGGATCGAACCTGTGACCCCTACGATGTCAACGTAGTGCTCTCCCGCTGAGCTACACGCCCGTTTCCGATTTTGCGGGGCCGCCTTATCGGCGGCGTGGGCGGGGATATAGCGTCCTTTCCCTCCCCACGCAAGGGGTTCGAGGCGCTTTTCCGAATTCCCCGTCAAATCCTTGATTCAGAACTCATTTCCAGTGGAAAAGCTGCGTCTTGCCGTCAAGCGGCCGCCAGCATCTTCTCCACCTCGCGCACGAGATCCTTGAGATGGAAGGGCTTGGACAGCACCTTGGCATCCTTGGGCGCCTGGCTGTCGGGATTGAGGGCCACGGCGGCAAAGCCGGTGATGAACATGATCTTGAGGTCGGGGTCGAGCTCGGTGGCCCGACGGGCCAGCTCGATGCCGTCCATCTCCGGCATGACGATATCGGTGAGCAGCAGCGTGAAGGGCTCTTCGCGCAGCCGCTCATAGGCGCTCCGACCATTGTCGTAGGAAACCACGTCGTAGCCGGCGTTGGCGAGCGCTTTGGCCAGGAAACGGCGCATGTCGTTATCGTCTTCGGCCAGGAGAATACGGTTCATTTGCAGGTCCGGTCAGAAGGAAGCGGCGTCGGGCCGCACGGTGTCCAACTATCTCACAAGAGCACCAGCACGGTAAACTTGTGGTTAGCAGGCCGCGTCTCGGGCTAATTTCTCCTGTGTAGAACTTTTCAGGGGAGCGTTCAAACCCCGTAGTGGAGCGCATTTGACTTTTGGTTTCCGTCCGAGGGCGTCTGGCTTCCGCTGAGCGGGTTGTCGGGCCTCAGGGGACGGTGCGCGAACGAGCGGGGCGGTCGCTCATCCACCTTAGCAATGGACAGGTTTGGCAAAACAGGGCAGATTCCAGAATCAGGAGTGCAGAAGCTCTACGGACTGGAGAAGGATGCGCGTCGTCACCGATTTCCTCTCGGAACCGCCCTTCGAGATTCTGTCCCCCGTGGAGCAGACTCATCCTTTCGTCTTCAACTCACCGCATTCCGGCACCGCCTATCCGGAAGACTTCCTCGCCGCGAGCCGTCTCGACAGCCGCCGCATCCGCCTGTCGGAAGACGCGCATGTGGACAAGCTGTTCATGCATGTCGTCACGGCCGGCGCGCCACTCCTCCGGGCACATTTCCCGCGCGCCTATCTCGACGTCAACCGCGAGCCCTACGAGCTCGACCCGCGCATGTTCGATGGACGGCTGCCGGCCTTTGCCAACGTCCGCTCCATCCGGGTCGCCGGTGGTCTCGGCACGGTGCCGCGCGTCATTTCCGAGAGCGAGGAGATCTACGCCGGGCCGATGCCGATCGAGGCGGCGCTCGATCGGATCGAGACGCTCTACAAGCCCTATCATGCCGCGCTCACCCGTCTTCTGGCGCAAACCCACGTGCGTTTCGGCCGGGCCGTGCTGATCGACTGCCATTCGATGCCGTCATCGGTGAGGGGGCAGGAGAGCAAGGGACGGTGCGACTTCGTGCTGGGCGACCGTCACGGCACGTCAGCGTCGCGGGCGTTGACCGACCATGCCGCCAGCGCACTCACCGCGCTCGGCTACAAGGTGGCGATCAACCGGCCCTATGCCGGCGGCTTCATCACCGAGCATTACGGCCGGCCGGCCAAGGGGCTGCACGCCCTGCAGATCGAGATCAACCGGTCGCTGTACATGGACGAGCGAACGCTCGATCCGCATTCCGGCTTCGTCCGCCTATCTGCCGAGCTTGCCGATTTCATCGATGGGCTGATGCGCCTGCCGCTCGAGGTGGTCTGTCCCTCTCCCGGCCGTTTCGCGGCCGAATGATTGGCACCCGGCTGCTCCGCCACGAGATCGTCATGCGCCCTGACGGACACAAGGTGACGATCCAGTTCCTGCTTGCGCATCGGATTTTCCGAAAACCGGATTCCACTTTTCGGTCCGATGCCCTAAGTGATCCATTCGCCTTTGAAACGTTTCGGACGGGAGGCCTCTGGCATCGGTCTGCCTGACGCGATAGGCTGAAAAGAAAAGGGGCCGTCGCGATTGCGGCGGCCCAAGTCTTAGGGAGGAAACGCCCAAGGAGGGCGGGTAGTGCAGAAGCCTGCGCTACACCTTATTAAAATGCCTACTTTCGTCTAATTGGTCAACCCCTCGTGGTAGAGGGGTACGGCCCAACTCGCGTTTTGGTGGGGGATAACGCCGCCAGCAATCGGGGCGCTCAGCGGCCGAGAAATTGCTTTTCTTTGAATCCAAAAATAAAAACAACGGGATGAACCAACCGCCCAGGCAAGGTTGAAACGTTGCGCTCCGACCTTTCGTTATGTGGGAACATATCAGTCATGCAGATCACACCCATCTCCAAAGCCTTCTTCGACAGGTTGGCCGACGCGGCCTCGGCGGCGATCCTGCCGCATTTCCGCACCGCGCTTGCTGTCGAGAACAAGATCGAGGGCGCCTTCGATCCGGTTACCATCGCCGACAAGGCCGGCGAGATGGCGATGCGGGAGCTGATTGACGCGACCTATCCCGACCATGGCATCCTGGGCGAGGAGTTCGGCAACGCCGGCCTCGACCGGGAAAATGTCTGGGTGCTCGATCCGGTCGATGGCACGCGGTCGTTCATCGCCGGCATTCCGCTGTGGGGGACGCTGATCGGTTTGAGATCCGGTGGTCGGGCGGTCCAGGGCATGATGGCGCAGCCCTTCACCGGCGAGCGCTTTTATGGTGACGGCGCCTCGGCCTGCTACAGCGGGCCGGGCGGCGAGCGACCGTTGCGCACGCGCCCTTGCGGCGACCTGTCTCAGGCCACCCTGTTCACCACCTCGCTCAACCCCTTCTCGGATCCCGAGCGGGAGTCTTACCTCTCGGTCGAACGGCAGGCGAGGCTCGCCCGCTACAGCGCCGATTGCTATGCCTATTGCATGGTGGCGGCCGGGCAGGCCGATCTCGTCATCGAGGCCGGTCTTCAGCCCTATGACATCACGGCGCTGATCCCGGTGATCGAGGGGGCCGGCGGCGTCGTTACCTCATGGACCGGCGGCAGCCCCATCGATGGCGGTCGCGTGGTGGCGAGCGGCGACCGGCGCCTGCACGAGCAGGTCCTGAGGCTGCTTGCCTGACGTCTACTCCGACGATCCCGGAATGAAGGCATCGAAGGCCGCCCAGAACTGGGCGGCGTAGATGTCGCGTTCCATCAGAATCTCGTGGCGGGCGCCATGGATCAGCACGTAGGCCGGGTTGCGCAGGCGGCGCGCCATGGTTTCGATGGCGAGGCGGCTCACCACCGTGTCGGCACCGGAATTGATCAGCATCACCGGCACCGGCGTGTTGTCGACGAGGTCACGTGCGGCAAGGCGGTCGAACATGCGCGTCGCGGCCGACACCCAGCCGAGCGTGGGGGCGGCGAGCCGGGAGATCGGCTGGGCGGCTGAGATCGCCTCGTTGACGCGGTAGCGGTCAGGATCGGAGGTGAGCGGGTTGTGCTCGAAGGTCCTCGCCTTGCTTGCCCGGCGGCGCTGGCCGGGAATGTAGCGGGTCCCGGCACCACAATAGACGGCGAAGCGCAACAGCAGCCGACGGAAGCCCGGCATGGTCGCGCGTTGGGGAAGGCCGAGCATCGGCGCCGTCAGCACCAGTCGATCGAAGGTGGGGGCAAGGAAGCGGCCGGCCGACAGCAGAATGCCGCCGCCCATGGAATGGCCTAGCGCGAAATAGGGCGGCGGGCAGTCGGGCAGAACGACGCGGCGGCGAAAGGCCTCGATGTCGCGCAGATAGTGGCGGAAAGAGCGGACGTGACCCTTGGCGGGGTCGCCGGCGAGTCGGGTCGAGCCGCCCTGGCCGCGCCACTCGAGGATCGCCACGGCAAAGCCGCGCTGTCTCAGACGCTCGATGACGTGGAAATACTTCTCGATGGTTTCCGACCAGCCGGGGAACAGGCAGACGGTACCCTTGGTTCCGCCCGGCGGCGCCGGCCAGCGGGCGGTGCGCAGGCGGATGCCGTCTGACGTGGAGATCATTTCCAGCCGGCAGCCGGCCGGAATGGGATTTTCGGCGAGATCGAGAAGATCCATGAGCGCTCCCAGGCGACCACACGCAGCCGTCGTCGCGCCGTTTCTAGCATGGAGGCGATGGCGGATGCCATCATTGGAAGGCCATCCGTGCAGCCTGTCTTTCCCTCTTGAAAAGCGTTCTTGCCGCCCCAAATCAAGGAACGCGGATGCCCCGACGGGATCCACGGCCGCCGGACGTTCCGCCTCGGAGAGGGGAACAGAAACCCGGTCGACCAACCCAAGACTGTCGCTCAACTGGAGGACATCATGCGTAATTTCGACCTTTCTCCGCTTTATCGCTCGACCATCGGCTTTGATCGCCTGTTTTCGCTGCTCGACCAGGTGTCGGCCAGCGACGCGTCGGCCCAGACCTATCCGCCCTACAATATCGAGCGCACCGGCGAGAACGACTATCGCATCACCATCGCCGTCGCGGGCTTTTCCGAGGATGAGCTGACGATCGAGGCGCGCGAAGCCGTGCTGACGGTCAAGGGTGAAAAGAAGGCCGAGGCCGAAGACAACGGCCGCGAGATGCTTTATCGCGGCATCGCCGCCCGCGCCTTCGAACGGCGCTTCCAGCTTGCCGATCATGTCGAGGTGAAGGGCGCCTCGCTGGAGCACGGCCTCCTGCACGTCGATCTCGTGCGTGACATTCCCGACAGCAAGCGGGCGCGTACCATTCCGATCGGCAAGGGCGAGACTCCGCAGATCGAGGCAACCATCAACTAAGGTGATCGACAAGGACGAGCGGAGATCTCTTCGCTCGCCATCCATTGAAATGACGAAGGGCGCCCCGCAAGGGACGCCCTTTTGCATGTCGCGCTGCGAATCGAATTACTTGCCGAGCGCCTTCAGGAAGTGATCGACCTCATGGGCGGCGGTGGCGAAGGACGTGACGAGGCGGACGAGATCCTCGTCGGCGCCTGGCTTCTCGCTGGCGTCGAGGCCTTCCGGATTCCACTCGTAGAACTGGGCACCGGCCGCCTTGAGGCGGGTGCTGACCGCCTTCGGCCAGATCGCGAACACCTCGTTGGCCTCGGGCTCCCACAGGATGCGCCCGGTGGTCAGCTGACTGATGCCGGTGGCGAGGCGCTTGGCCATGGTGTTGGCGTGGAAGGCGTTGTCCAGCCAGTGGCCACGGTCGAAATAACCCTGGAACTGGGCGGCGACGAAGCGGCTCTTGGAGAACAGCTGGCCGGCACGCTTGCGGATATAGCCGAAATCCTCGGCCTTCTTGCCATTGAAGAAGACGACGGCCTCGGCACACCAGCAGCCGTTCTTGGTGCCGCCGAAGGACAACACGTCGACGCCGGCCTTCCAGGTGATGTCGGCCGGCTGGCAGCCCAGGAAGGCGAGGGCATTGGCAATACGCGCGCCGTCCATATGCACCTTGAGACCATAGGCGTGGGCGACGGCGGAGAGCGCGGTCACTTCCTCCACCGTATAGACGGTGCCCCATTCGGTGGACTGGCTGAGCGAAACGGCAACCGGCCGGCCGTGATGGACGGCGGCGGGGAAGTAGCGACCGATCGCCGCTTCCAGCGCATCGGGCGTCAGCTTGCCGCGGGCGCCGGCAACGGTGACCAGGCGGCCACCGGACAGGAACTCCGGCGCACCGGCTTCGTCGGCGGCGATGTGCGCCACGTTGTGGCAGAGCACGATGCCGGCCGGCTTCATCACCGAGGCGAGCGACAGCGAATTGGCGGCCGTGCCGGTGGCGACGAAGAAGACGGATACGTCGTGTTCGAAGACTTCCGAGAACCAGTCGACGGCGACGCGCGTCTGGTCGTCGGCGCCATAGGCGGGAACGGAGCCGTTTCCGGCGTTCAGGAGGGCATTGGCCACTTGCGCCGAAGCGCCGGCCCAGTTGTCGCTGGCAAAGTACATGGAGCCGAGTTTAGCCTTGAACATCTCGGGCGACAGCCGCCGAGTTTGCGCACCACCCATGCAGGCCGTTCATGCCGGCGTCAATCCGGATTTTGCCCCCAAAATAATGGGTCAGGATGGTTGACGGGACCACAAGGTTATGCAAATAACGCATCGCACATTCGGGGCTGCGATAGTTTGGTTCCAAATGGGCGGATCCGGGGGCTTGGGCCAACTTTTCGGAGGAAAGGACGGCCAGCGCATTTTCCCGAATTCCACGTTTGGCGATTTTCGCTTGCCTCGCCGAGGCAACCGGTGCAAAGCGCGAAACGGAGGGGTCCGGGGAGGAGTGAGCTTCGGGATCATCTGGCGAAACGGCTGTCGAAGCTGTCTCCTTGTTCCGGTTTGACGGGATGAGGACGACGGCTGTCGCTGTCGCGCCGTCCGGCGGCTTCGCCGGAAAGGACGGATGGGTCCACAGCGGGGGCATAAGCGGGTATATAGGGAATATCCCGCTCCTCGCGCGGAGGCGTCCGGAAAGAGACACCCATCGGCGGGCGTTAAGTCCGCCGGCATACTGATGAGGACTTCGCCATGAAGACGCTCGACGAATCGATGCCGCACCTCGTGCCTGCCGCTGCGAGCGCCACGCGCACGACGACCGAGATCGCCGATATCCGTGCGAAAGCCGGGGCGGAGGGCCTCTACAGTGCCCAGCACGAGCATGACGCCTGCGGTGTCGGCTTCGTGGTCGATATCAAGGGGCGCAAGAGCCACCAGACCGTCACCGATGCCCTCTACGTGCTTGAGAACCTCGAGCATCGCGGCGCCGTCGGTGCCGACCCGCTGATGGGCGACGGTGCCGGCATCCTGGTGCAGATCCCGCATCGTTTCTTTGCCGAAGAGTGTCTGAAGCTCGGTTTCGAGCTGCCGGACGCCGGACGCTACGGCGTCGGCCAGTTCTTCCTGCCGCAGGACGAGGCCGAGCGGACCCGTGCCGTCGAAATCGTCGAGCGGTCGGTGAAGGCTCAAGGCCTCGCCATCCTCGGCTGGCGCGAGGTGCCGGTCGACAACTCGGCACTGTCGGACGGCGTCAAGGCCACCGAGCCGGTGCACCGGCAGATGTTCGTCATACTGCCGGGGACGTCCGACCAGGAAACGCTGGAGCGCAAGCTCTACATCGCCCGCAAGGTGCTGTCGGGCGACGTTTACGAGGCCGACTGGAACGGTGCCACCAAGCGCGACCAGGACAGCTTCTATGTGGTGTCCTTCTCCTCGCGCACCGTCGTCTACAAGGGCATGTTCCTGAGCTATCAGGTCAAGCGCTACTACCCCGACCTGTCGGACGTCCGGTTCGAGTCGGCGCTGGCGCTGGTCCATCAGCGCTTCTCCACCAACACCTTCCCGTCGTGGAAGCTGGCGCACCCCTATCGCATGGTGGCCCACAACGGCGAGATCAACACGCTGCGCGGCAACGTCAACTGGATGTATGCCCGTCAGGCGACCACCACCTCGAAGGTGTTCGGCGAGGATATCGAGAAGATCTGGCCGATCTCCTACGAGGGCCAGTCGGATACCGCCTGCTTCGACAACGCGCTGGAATTTCTGCTGCGCGGCGGCTACTCGCTGCCGCACGCGGTGATGACGCTGATACCCGAGGCGTGGGCCGGCAACGAGAGCATGGATGCCGAGCGCAAGGCCTTCTATGAGTATCACGCCGCCATCATGGAGCCGTGGGACGGCCCGGCGGCCGTCGCCTTCACCGACGGTCGGCAGATCGGCGCGACGCTCGACCGCAACGGCCTCAGGCCGGCCCGTTACATCGTCACCGACGATGACCGGGTGATTCTGGCCTCCGAAAGTGGCACCCTGCCGATTCCGGAAGAGAAGATCGTCCAGAAGTGGCGCCTGCAGCCGGGCAAGATGCTGCTGATCGACCTCGTCGAGGGCCGCATCATCTCC
>JAGSYV010000059.1 GCA_018262505.1 Pseudomonadota bacterium | reverse complement strand
ATGCTGGGGTCCGATCCCTATAGAATGCGAAGATCATGCGGCACGCCATGTTGGTTTCGCTCCAAGCTGGAACGGGCCACATCTTCACCAGAGCGGGACGTCTTGCAAGAGGAAATCGGATCGTGATCGGGCCGGGAGCTGTTCTCAAGGGCAGGCAACGGCGGGCCGGCACGACAAAAGAGACGCGGCATTGGCCCGAAAACCCGGGCCTTAAGGGGACTTTAGGAGAAGAACGCAAGGTTTGTCGGAATTGCGGCTTCGATCGTTAAATCTTGTTCATTTCGGCGAGCGCGGCGGTGAGCAGCGGTAGCGAAACCACCGTTTGTCGGGCCGGAATCGCTTGCCTCGGCAGTCTCAAACCTTCGATTTCGGTCTCTTCCTCCGCCGCCTCCGGCAGGCGGGACATTGTCTCCGCGTCGACAAGGTCGGCAACGAGCCGGATCACAGCCATCGGTACGTGCTCCACTTTCTCGACGCCATGACCGCGTCGCTCGGCAAGGCCGGCGATGGGCTCCGGACAGCGAGCAAGAAGACGGCCGTTCAGAGCAGTCAACGCGACATGGTCGTCGGCGACGAAGGCGGCGTAAAGGCCGCCCCGGCGAGCGGCGTCGACAAGGGCGAAGGCGAGCGACGTCTTTCCCGCGCCCGAGGCGCCGCGGATCAGCACGCCGGCTTCACCGATGACGACCGCGGTGGCGTGGACGGTTGGCTGGTTCATGAGGCGAGGTCCGCCGGCAACGACACCACGAAGCGCGCACCGGTGACATGTGTAGGATCGCCGGGGTCGTCCTGGCGGTTGATTGCCGTGATGGTGCCGCGATGGGCTTCGACGATCTGCTTGGAAATCGATAGTCCGAGGCCGGAATTGTTGCCGAAGCTCTCGCCCTCCGGGCGGTCGGTGTAGAAGCGCTCGAACACGCGCTCGAGCTTTTCGGCGCGAATACCCGGACCGTGGTCGTCGACGATGACATTGATCACGTGGTCGTCTCGGCAGACGGTCACCTCGACCCGGCCGCCGTCCGGTGAGAAAGAGCGGGCATTGTCGATCAGGTTATTGAACACCTGCCCAAGCCGGCTGTCATGCCCCAGCACCGTCAAGGGCTTGTCGCCCTCGCCGCGGTCAATCCTGAGATCTATGCCGACCTCCTGATGGCGGCCGGTCTCCCGGGCCAACAAGACGACGCCTTCGATGAGCCGACCGACGTCGAGCAGCGCCACGTCCTCGCGAGCGAGTTCGGCGTCGAGGCGCGAGGCATCGGAAATGTCGGTGATCAGCCGGTCGAGACGACGGACGTCATGCTGAATGATCTCGAGAAGCCGCTCCCGGCTGTTGTCGCTCTTGGCGAGCGGCAGCGTCTCTACGGCCGAGCGCAGCGAAGTCAGCGGATTCTTGAGCTCGTGGGCGACATCGGCGGCGAAGCTCTCGGTCGCATCCATCCGGCTGTAGAGGGCGTTGGTCATGTCACGGAAAGCACGGGCGAGGTCGCCGATCTCATCTTCGCGGTCGAAAGAGGGGATCTCTTCTCGCTGCTTGACGCCGCGCCGGATGCGGTCGGCCGCCGCGGCAAGACGGCGGAGCGGCCGGGCGATGGTACCGGCAAGCAGGAAGGATAGCGTCGCGGTGACGGCAGCCGCCACCAGGAAGACGCGGAAGATGCCCCAGCGTTCGGCCGTGACGATGGCGTCGATATCGCCGCCTTCGGTGGAAAGCAGCAGCGAACCGACGACGACATTGAAGCGCTGCACCGGAACGGCCACCGAGACGATCATCTCGCCGGCCTCGGTGACACGCACCACCGTGCCGGGGGCTCCGTTGAGGGCCTGCTCCACCTCGGGGTAGCCGCGCCCGTTGGCGCCGCCGAGCTCGCGGTAAACGGGGAGGTCGAAGCGTCTCAGGCGAAAGGTGATGGCATTGATCGCCTGTTCGAGGAGCGATGGCGCCACCGGTTTCGCCGGCGGCAGGTTGAAGCGAAGCACCTGCCCTCGCGAATAGAGGAAGCGAGAATCGAGGATCAGGATACCATCGCGATCGTAGATGCGTGCCCGCGTTTTGGTCGGCGTGATCAACCGGCGCAGGAGTGGCGCCACGCGCTCCGGATTGATCGGAAAGTCGAGACTCTCGGTATCTATTGGGGCGGTGACCTCGCCGCCGGCCTGCATTTGCAGGAGGCGTTCGGGATCGATGGTGATGGTATTGGACACCGCCGAGGCCGAGGCCGCAATGGCGCCGGCCATGATCTCGCCCTGCGTCAGCAGGCTCTCGACGCGCGCATCGATCAGACCGGCCCGGAATTGGTTGAGGTAGAGAATGCCGGCCACCAGCGCTGCCAGCCCGGCGAGGTTGAGGACGAGGATGCGGCGGCTGAGGGAAGTGCCGATCGACGTCGCCGCGAAGCGTTTGACACGGCGGATAATAACCGGCACCAGCCGGCGCATCGTTTGAATGCGCCCGCCGTCGGCCCGGTCGGCTTCCTGGCTAACCCTCATCAGCATCGCTTCCTGCCAGCGGTTCGACTCCGACATTTGCATGCCGCCGATACCACCCTCGGAGCAAATGTCGAAGTCAAAAGAACCACTGGCAACCCAATGTTTCCAGCGGAGCCTCCGACATTTGATCGGCAGCCTTATGTCTGCGAGGACTCAAATGTCAAACTCATCCGCGGGCCCGCACCTCAAGTCTCCTTGAAGCGGTAGCCGACGCCATAGAGAGTTTCGATCATTTCGAAGTCGTCGTCGATAGCCTTGAACTTCTTGCGCAGCCGCTTGATGTGGCTGTCGATCGTGCGGTCATCGACGTAGACCTGATCGTCATAGGCGGCATCCATCAGCGCGTTGCGGCTCTTGACCACGCCGGGCCTTTGGGCCAGCGCGAACAGGATCAGGAACTCGGTGACGGTCAGCACCACGTTCTGGCCTTTCCAGGTGCAGGTGTGCCGCTCCTGGTCCATCACGAGGTTGCCACGCTCGATGTTGCGATTGGCGTCGCTCGGCTTCGGGGTGGCATTGGTGTCGCGCGGGGCGACACGCCGCAGCACCGCCTTGACGCGCTCGACCAGAAGCCGCTGCGAGAACGGTTTGTGAATGAAGTCGTCGGCGCCCATCTTGAGGCCGAACAACTCGTCGATCTCGTCGTCCTTGGAGGTCAGGAAGATGACCGGCATGTCGGTCTTCTGGCGGAGGCGGCGGAGCAGCTCCATACCGTCCATGCGCGGCATCTTGATGTCGAGGATGGCAAGGTCGGGCTGCACCTTGGTCAGACCGTCGAGGGCAGACGCTCCGTCAGTATAGGTCTCGACGCGATAGCCCTCCGATTCGAGGGCGATCGAAACGGACGTCAGGATGTTTCTGTCATCGTCCACGAGCGCGATGGTCGGCATGCCCCAGGTCCCCGTCAGTTCCGAGCCTTAGCTCTTCATGTCATAATCGGTCGGTATCGACAGCCGGACCTTTGTAGCAGAGTTGAGCAGAATCTGGGCAACAATGTAGAAAGATCAAGAATTCACTCGCTTTTTCACCTTCTTTCGGTGCCGTGAGCGTGAATTTGCGCCCGCGCCGAGTAAGACTAGGGCGGCTCCGCACGCAGTTCGCTCGGCTCCGATTCTCGCCCGGCGCAAGCCGTCGGGCAATTCAAGGGAAGATTTCGAATGGATGATGCCCGCTTCGATGCCCAGGATATGGCGCGCCGGATTGTTCGATCGGCGGCAACCGCCGCCCTCGGCACGCTCACGACCGAAGGCGGACCGTTCGTCACCTTTGTGACGGTGGCGACCGATATCGACGGCGCTCCGCTCGTCTTTCTCTCGGGCCTTGCCGCTCACACCCGCCATCTCGCACGCGATGGACGCGCCTCGCTCCTGATGCAGGCGCCAGCTGGTGATGGCGAGGATCCGCTGACGGGTGCCCGGGTCACCGTCATGGGCAACTTCCGGCGTGTCGCGCGCGACGAGGCTAGCCACGCGCGGCTCCTCGGCCGCTTCCTGGCGCGCCACCCGCAGGCGGAGGGGTACGCCGGTTTCGGCGATTTTTCCATTCATCACATGAACGTGGACGGCGTTCATCTTGTCGCCGGCTTCGGGCGGATCGCACGCCTTTTTGCCTCTGAATTCCTGGTGCCGGCGGCTGTGGCCGATGCGTTCGCCGCCGCCGAGGCCGGCCTTCTGGACGACCTCAACGGCTCCGGCCCCCGGCTTGTGGCGGTCGATCCCGATGGCGTCGATGTCGCCGACAAAAGCGTGAAGCGGTTGTCCTTTCCGCGCCGCGTCGACGATCCTGGCGAGGTAAAGGCTTTTCTCGCCGGACTTGGCTGAACGAGATCAGGTCCGGCGGGCGAAGACCACCTGCGTCTCGCCGTAAGAGCGTTGGTCGAGACGTTCGAAGCCTTCCGGCAGCGCCACTTCGCCCTTGGCCGTTTCCTCGACAACGACGAGTGCGTCCTTCGCGAGCCACCCGCCGGCTAGAAGCGAAGCAAGCGCTTTTTCGGCGAGGCCCTTGCCGTAGGGCGGGTCGAGAAAGGCGAGCGTGTAGGGCTCGGCCGGGCCGATCGATCCCATGGTTGTGGCGTCGCGACGGAAGATGCGCGTCGTGCCCATCAGGCCAAGCGTTTCCTGGTTGCGGCGAATGAGGCCGCGCGCCTCCGCCGCCTCCTCGACGAACAGGCAGGTCTTGGCACCCCGGCTCATCGCCTCGAAGCCTAGCGCGCCGGTTCCGGCGAACACGTCCATGACCCGAGCCCCGTCGAACACGCCCTCATAGCCATGCTCGAGGATGTTGAAGACGCTCTCGCGCAGGCGGTCGGAAGTGGGGCGGATGGCGAGGCTGCCGGCCACCGGTGTGGCCAGCGCGGCGCCTCGATGCTTACCGGCGACGATCCGCATCGCGCCCTCCCGGCTTGCCCGTTCCGCTCCGGCCGGCACCGTCCTTCGGTCCCCCTCGGCTCCCCTTGCCCTTGGTCGCGCCCATCGGGCTGCCATCCTGGATGCGGCTGCCCTTGGGGACAATCCCCCGTTGTGGTCCTTCGCCGCGCACCCGGGTCGGCTCATCGCCGTGGGCGCGCGGCTTGCGGTCGACCTCGAAGCTCTTGCCCGATTTGTAAGCGCGCGGCGCGTCTTCGGTCTCAGCACGGCGGGTGAGGCGGCCGGCGCGCCGCTCATCACTGACGCCGCTCTTGAGAGTCAGCGTGGCGCGCGGCGGCTTTTCCGCCTTGGCGGTGCGAGCCGGTGATTTTCCGCTTCCGGCTTTGCCAGCGCTCCGCCCGGTCGGGTGGCGCGTTGTCGATGCATCGAGATCGGCCTCGTGGCGCTTGCGGTTCGCCGACGCCGAAACGGCTTTCGGTCGCACTGGGGCCTTTTCCTTGGCAACGGGCGCCTTTTCCTTCGCGCTGGACGCAGCCTTGCCGGCCTTGGCGATCACCGACTGGATCGGCGCGCGATCATCCTCACGCGCCTCGAAGTCGGCGCTCGCTTCGCCGGCGATCCGATCGCCAAGCTGGGCGCGCAGCACGCGGCGCGGCACCTCTTCCACGGCGCCGTCGGCCAGATCGCCGAGCTGGAACGGGCCGAAGGAGACGCGGATCAGCCGGTTCACGTCGAGCCCGAGGTGGGCGAGGATGGTCTTCACCTCTCGGTTCTTGCCTTCACGCAGGCCGATTGTCAGCCAGACATTGTCGCCCTGGCGGCGGTCGAGCGTCGCCTCCACCGAACCGTAGAGAATGCCGTCGATGGCGATGCCATCCTTCAACGCATCGAGTCGCGCCTGATTGATGTCGCCATGGGCACGCACCCGGTAGCGACGGAGCCAGCCGGTGGTCGGCAGTTCCAGAATGCGAGCGAGACCGCCATCGTTGGTCAGCAGCAATAGGCCTTCGGTGTTGATGTCGAGCCGGCCGATGGTCATGACGCGCGGCAGATCCTCGGGCAAGATCGAAAACACCGTCGGCCGCCCTTCGGGATCGTAGGTGGTGGTGACGGTGCCACGCGGCTTGTGGAACAGCCAAAGGCGGGTACGGTCGCGCTCGGGCAGCGGCTGACCGTCCACCTCGACCTTGTCGCCAGCCTTGACGGTAACCGCCGGCGTGTCCAGGAGGCGGCCGTTGAGCTTGACGCGACCATCGGCGATCCAGGCTTCGGCCTCGCGGCGCGAGCAGAGGCCGGCGCGTGCAATCACCTTGGCGATACGGTCGGCGCCATCGTCGGCCTTGGCCGGGGACTTATTCGCCTTGGGGGCGGGGGAGGGAGTCTTGATCATGCGACGCTCTTAGCAGGAAAAGCACGCGACGTGCAGTCGGTCTGTGAAACGAGCAAGCCCGGTTCGAACGCGCGCTATGTTCGGACAGCCCAAGCCGGGTTATATGCCAATCTGTCATATCGAGGATAAGCATGTCCGGCTTTATGGATAGGGCCATCGAGGAAGCGCGCTCGGCCGCCGCGCGCGGCGAGGTGCCGGTCGGCGCGGTGATCGTCCGCGACGGCGCCGTTCTCGCCGCCGCCGGCAATCGCACGCTGGAGCTATGCGATCCCACCGCGCATGCCGAGATCCTGGCGATCCGCGCCGCTGCCACGGCGATTGGTTCGGAGCGGCTTGTCGGCTGCGACCTCTATGTCAGCCTCGAACCCTGCGCCATGTGTGCCGGAGCGATATCCTTCGCTCGCCTGAGACGTCTTTATTACGGTGCGGGCGACGTGAAGGGGGGCGCGGTGGAACACAATGTTCGTTTCTTCGCCTCGCCTGCTTGCCACCACGCGCCAGAAGTCTATTCGGGAATCGGCGAGAGCGAAGCCGGCCAACTGCTCAGAAATTTCTTTGCGGATCGGCGATAATCAGGCGGCGGCGTCGAGGCGTCGCCCGACAGCGGCCTTCACTTCCTCGCGGACGCCGGCGGTGGCGGCGAGGATGTCCCGCGCTTTGGTGAAGTCAAGCACCCGGATGCCATCGATGGGCGGCCGGATCAGAACGTCTGGTTGCCGTGACTTCAGCTTCTCGGCAATCAGCGCCTGCATCAAAACCTGACTGGCGCCGAACAGCGCTTCGCGCGCGCCGGGCAGGCGGTTTTTCTCGGGGCGGACAGGCGTGCCCACGACGTCGACGGCAACGATCAGCTCGATATCCCTCGGCAGCCTGTCGAAGGGCAATGGATTGACGACACCGCCATCGATCAGCGTCAGGCCGCCAATTTCGACAGGTCGGAACAACGCAGGGAGGGCGATCGACGCGGCGACTGCCCGCCGCACGGAGCCGGCGCTGATCTCAACCTCGGCAGCGCCGTAGAAATCGGCGGCAACGGTGGAAAAAGGGATGGAGAGGGAGGCGAAATCGTTGGGAATGCGATCCGGCAGGAATTCGGTGGCCACCGCCTCCGGGTCGAACAACGGCAGGCCGCCGGCGATGTCGGCCAGACTGCGTGGCCGGAGCTTCCAGATCTTGCCCCAGACGTCGGCCGGACGGCCAAGCGCGATGAGGATTTCATCCTCCACCTCGGCGCCGGACAGGCCGGCTGCCGCTGCCGCGCCGATCAGGGCGCCGATGGAGCAGCCGGTGATCGCCGACGGTCTGAGGCCGAGATCGTCGAGGGCCGAGAGGACGTGCACGTGCGCAAGGCCGCGCGCACCGCCGCCGCCGAGCGCCAGCCCGAGGCGGGGAAAGCTTGACTGAGGCGGGGCGGCACCGGTCATGACGATATGCTCGTTTGGTTTGTGTGAAAGGGACATGCCGGCTCGATATGGCGTCTTCACGACGCTTTCGCGAGGTCGGCCGGCAAAAAACGATCTTTCCCGGCCGTGACTGCGCTTGCGGCGGTGTCGCGCCGCCGCTAGAGCATTTTCAGGAAGACAGGCGATCCACCGGGCCATCGTCGTGTGAGGACAGGGAAGACCTTCGTGAAATATGTGAGCACCCGTGGCAACGCGCCCGTCCTTGGCTTTTCCGACGTGATTCTTGCCGGCCTTGCCCGCGACGGCGGGCTCTATGTGCCCGAGACCTGGCCGACGCTCGACGCGGCAACCATCGCTTCCTTCGCCGGTAGGTCCTACGCCGACGTCGCCTTCGAGGTAATCTCGCGCTTTGTCGACGGCGACATCGCCGACGCCGATCTCAAAACCATGATCGATGCCGCCTACACTGGTACTTTCCGCCATCCGGCGGTGACGCCGCTCGTTCAGATCGCCCCCGATCACTTCCTGCTCGAACTGTTTCACGGGCCGACGCTCGCCTTCAAGGACGTGGCGATGCAGTTGCTCGCCCGCCTGATGGACCATGTGCTCGGCCAGCGCGGCGCCCGCGCCACCATCGTCGGCGCCACCTCCGGCGATACCGGCGGCGCGGCGATCGAGGCCTTCCGAGGCCGCGACAACACCGACATCTTCATTCTCTTCCCCAATGGCCGCGTTTCGGACGTGCAGCGTCGCCAAATGACGACGGTCGCCGATGACAACGTTCATTGCATCGCTCTCGAAGGTACCTTCGACGACGCCCAGCGGCTGGTGAAGGGCATGTTCAACCACTTCGCCTTCCGTGACGAACTGAGCCTCTCGGGCGTCAACTCGATCAACTGGGGCCGCATCGCCGCGCAGGTGGTCTACTATTTCGTTGCCGCCGTGGCGCTCGGCGCGCCGGCCCGCAAGGTGTCCTTCACCGTGCCGACTGGCAACTTCGGTGATATCTTCGCCGGTTATGTCGCCAAGAAGATGGGGCTGCCCATCGACAAACTGGTGATCGCCACCAACGTCAACGACATTCTCGCCCGTACCCTCGAAACCGGCCGCTACGAGGTGACCGGCGTCGTGCCGTCGACCTCGCCGTCGATGGACATCGAGGTGTCCTCCAATTTCGAGCGTCTCGTCTTCGAGTCCTGCGGCCGAGACGCGCCGACGGTGACACGCCTGATGCAGACGCTGTCGCAGTCAGGAGCCTTCTCGCTGCCGGATGCGGCATTGACCGCCATCCGCTCTGAATTCGCCGCCGGCCGGGCATCGGTCGAGGCGACGGCGGCTCTCATCCGGCGTTTGCGGGGCGAGGCGGGATACCTGATCGACACCCACGGCGGCAATGGTGTGGTGGTAGCCGAGGCCTTCACCGGCGGTCGCGTGCCGATGGTGACGCTCGCCACGGCCCATCCGGCCAAGTTCCCGGACGCGGTGCAAGCGGCCTGTGGCGAACGGCCGTCGCTGCCTGCTTTTCTCGGCGACCTGATGAGCCGGCCTGAACGCATGACCGTGCTGGCCGACGACCTCGCGGTCGTCGAGGCCTTCGTGCGGCAGCGGGCGCGGGTTCTCGCCTGAATGACCGGCTCCACAGGGAGGTGCGCCGGCAAAAGTGAAGGGTGACGCGAAACTTTATGTTGAGTGGCGCGTCGTTCCATGCAGTGTTCGCTGAAAAGCTGGCCTTCTAGGGAGGAAATGGTCGGATGGCCGTCGAAGTAACGAAGTTGGAAAACGGCATCACCGTCGTCACCCATTCCATGCCGCATCTGGCGTCTGCTGCGCTTGGCGTCTGGGTGGCGGCTGGATCGCGGTCGGAGTCGGCGGACGAGAATGGCATCTCCCACCTTCTCGAACACATGGCTTTCAAGGGCACCAAGAAGCGCTCGGCCAAGGATATCGCCGAGGAGATCGAGAACGTCGGCGGCGAGGTGAACGCCGCCACCTCCATTGAGAGCACGAGCTATTATGCCCGCGTGCTGGCCGGTGACGTGCCGCTCGCCCTCGATATTCTCTCCGACATTTTACAGAACTCGCTGTTCGAGCCCGATGAACTCGACCGCGAGAAACACGTCATCGGCCAGGAAATCGGTGCGGCGCTCGACGCACCCGAAGACTTCGTCTTCGACATGTTCCAGCAGGCCGCCTTTCCCGGTCAGTCGATCGGCCGTCCGATCCTCGGTTCGATCGAAACGGTGAAGAGCTTTTCCGATAATGCGCTGCGTGGCTATCTCAACCGCCACTACACCGGCGGCCGCACGGTGATCGCCGCTGCCGGCAAGCTCGGCCACCGTGATCTCGTGCGTTTGGCGCGCAAGAAGTTCCTGCATTTCGGCGAGGTGGAGTCGATCGTTCCGGAACGGGCTGTCTACGTCGGCGGCGAAGCGCGCGAAGAGCGCGATTTGATGGAGGCGCAGGTGGTGCTCGGCTTCCCCGGCATCGCCTACGGCCATGACGATTATATCACCGCCCAGATCGCTTCTTCGATCCTCGGCGGTGGCATGTCGTCACGTCTTTTCCAGGAGATCCGCGAAAAGCGCGGTCTTTGCTACTCGATCTACGCCTTCCACTGGGGCTTCGAGGATGCGGGCATTTTCGGAATCTCGGCGGCGACCGGCGAGCGCGATGCCGGCTCTGTGGTCGAGGAGACCATGAACGAGATCGCCCGCGCCTCGACCGAGGTCACCGAGGTGGAGGTGAAACGCGCCCAGTCGCAGCTCAGAGCCGGCCTCCTCATGGCGTTGGAGAGCCCGGTGGCGCGGGCCGGCCAGATCGCTCGTCACATCATGTTCCATGGCCGCACGTTGCCGCTCGATGAATTGGTCACGCGCATCAACGCCGTGACGCCTCAGAGGGTCTGCGAGTTCCTCGAGAAGATCGTCGTTGCGCCCAACCCGACACTCGCGGCCATCGGTCCCATCGCCAAGGTTCGGTATCGACCAAGGCGAGCGCGGCATGACCTTCTTCGGCGTCGTGGCGTCCGGAACCTTTCCGGTGCTGGCGGACGACGCCGTCAGTCTGCGCCTGCCGGCGGTGTCGGACTATGCCGCCTGGGTAGCCGAGCGATCCGAAAGCCACGCCTTCCTGAAACCCTGGGAGCCGACATGGTCGGCCGAGGATCTGACACGGTCGGCCTTCAAGCGCCGCGTGCGTCGCGTTCAGCGCGAGGCGGCCGAACAGAGCGGCTTCGCGTTCCTCATCTTTCACAGCGACGATGACGCACTGCTCGGTGGCATCACCCTGTCCAATATTCGTCGGGGTGTCGCCCAAACCTGCAGTCTCGGCTATTGGATGAGCGTGCGTCATGCCGGCCGCGGCTACATGCGCCGGGCCGTGGATCTGGTTCTTGAGTTCGCATTCGGCGACTTGAGACTTCACCGGGTTGAGGCGGCTTGCATCCCCGGCAACGACCGGTCTCTCGGTCTTCTCGAAAAAGCCGGATTTGTTCGCGAAGGCTATGCCCGGCGCTATCTCCTGATCGACGGCCGTTGGCAGGATCATGTGTTGCTGTCACGGATGGTTGATGACGATGGCGCAGCCTGACGGCCCACCGAACGGGCGGTTTGCATGGCCCTCGTCCTCGGTTATATCTTCCCGACGCGCTTTCGGAGGAAGCTGTGCAAAGGATCTCCGGCGGGCTGTCGTCGTAGCCGCCGCGCACCCTGACAAAGCCGCCGCGTATCCGGCGCGGCTCACGAAAATTAAACTGTTCGCCAGTTGAGCTGGAGAGTGTCCTTGGCCTTCGTCCGCGCCGCTGTCGCCTTGTTGCTGCTGGTGTTCGCCGCCGGCTTTGCTCCTCACGTTGCCTTGGCCGCCGAGCCCATCCTTGTCCAACCCGACGTCAAGGCGCTCGATCTCACGCACGCCGTCGAGTATCGGCGGGATGCCGGCAACTCGATCCAGGTGTCGACGGCGCCCGGCCCCGACGGCGTCGTCCGCCGCATCGAGGTGCGCGCCAAGGGCATCGATTCCAATCCGTCCTGGGTGGTGTTCTCACTGTCCAATCAGTCGGATCTTCAGCTCGACCGGCTGATCGTCGCGCCCCACTTCCATCTGGTTGGCTCGCGCGTCATGTGGCCCGATCTCGGCGCCTCGCGGATCGCGGCGATCACCCCGAGTTCCGGCTTCGCTCCGGAGCGACAGACCAGTCAGGATTCCGACGTTTTCCTGGTAACGCTCGATCCCGGCACGGTGGTGACCTTCGTCGTGGAACTCAGAACACGCGACCTGCCGCAGATCGGCCTCTGGGAGCCCAACGCCTATAAGGACAGCGTCAACGCCTACACGCTCTATCGCGGTATCGTGCTCGGCATTTCCGGTCTTCTGGCGCTGTTCCTGACCATCCTGTTCGTCGTCAAGGGGTCGATGATGTTCCCGGCGACGGCGGCGCTCGCCTGGGCGGTGCTCGCCTATCTCTGCATCGATTTCGGCTTCTGGAACAAGGTGTTCGCGGTCGGCTCGGGAACCGATCAGCTCTATCGCGCCGGCTCGGAGGTGATGATCGCCGTCACCATGGTGATCTTCCTCTACGCCTATCTCAACCTCAATCGCTGGCACGTCCGCTACAGCCACGTCATGCTGATCACGCTCTTGGCGCTGGTCGGACTGTTCGCGCTCGCCCTCTACGATCCATCGATCACCGCCGGCATTGCCCGCATGGTGCTGGCCGCCCTCGGCGGTATCGGCTTCGTGCTGATCGTCGCCTTGTCCCTGCGTGGCTATGACCGGGCGATCATGTTGGTGCCGACCTGGCTGGTGTTCCTGGCCTGGCTGGCCGGTACGGGGCTCGCGGTCTCCGGCCGCCTCGTCAGCGATCTCGCCCAGCCGGCGCTGGCCGGCGGCTTGGTGCTGGTGGTCCTACTTCTCGGCTTCACGGTCATGCAGCATGCCTTCGCGGGCGGCGCCATCACGCAAGGACAGGTCGACGACAGTGAGCGCAAGGCGCTGGCGCTCACCGGCTCCGGCGACATGATCTGGGACTGGGACGTGCTCGCCGACCAGATCGTCACGTCGGCCGAGGCCGAGGAAAGCCTGGGTCTCAAGCGCGGTCGTCTCGAGGGACCGGCGCGCGACTGGCTCGACTATCTGCATCCGCAAGATCGGGAACGCTTCAAGGCGACGCTCGACGCCGTCGTCGAGACGCGCAAGGGGCGCCTCAGCCAGACCTTCCGCATGCGTGCCCAGGACGGCCATTACCAATGGTTCCGTCTGCGCGCGCGTCCGATTCTTGGTTCGGACGGCGAGGTCATCCGCTGCGTCGGCACGTTGCTCGACATCACCGACATGAAGGTTGCACAGGAGCGTCTGCTGTCCGACGCCATTCACGACAACCTCACCTCGTTGCCGAACCGCGAGCTCTACTTTGACCGCCTCGCGTCTGATCTCGCCCGAGCCAAAGTGGACAACCAGCGCCGGCCGGCCGTCTTCCTCGTCGACCTCGATCGCTTCCGCCAAGTCAACGAGACGCTTGGCCTGTCGGTGGGCGATACCATTCTCCTGACGTTGGCCCGCCGGCTTGGCCGTCTCGTCAAGCCGCTCGATACGCTGTCGCGTCTTGAGGGGGATCGCTTCGGCATCGTGCTGGTCTCCGAACAAGCGTCGGACCGGCTCGCCGCCTTCGCCGACACCGTCAAGCGGGCGGTGCGGGCACCGATCGTCGTCGGCGAGAAGGAAGTGTTCCTCACCGCCTCGATCGGCATCGCTGTGCCCGATACTGACGACAAGGAAGCGCGCACTCTGATCCAGGATGCCGAGATCGCGCTCGCCTTCGCCAAGAAGCTGGGCGGCGACCGCATTGAGACCTTCCGCCCGGCGCTTCGCATCATGTCGGCCGACCTCACCGCACTTGAGCAGGATCTGCGCGGCGCCATCGAGAAGGGCGAACTGACCATACTCTACCAGCCGGTCATCCGAGCCGGCGACCGGTCGGTGGCTGGCTTTGAGGCCCTGCTGCGCTGGAACCATCAGCGCAAGGGCTCGATTCCGCCTGCCGAATTCATGCCGATTGCCGTTCGCTCCGGTCTGGTCGCCCAGCTCGGTCTGTTCCTGCTCGATCGAGCCGCCCGCCAGCTCGCCGACTGGCGCGACCATCTGCCGTTCGGCGACACGCTGACCATGTCGGTCAACCTGTCCAACAGGCAGTTGCTCCGGCACGAGCTTCTGAACGAGGTCAAAGCCGTCCTGTCGCGCACCGGTCTGCCGCGCGACGTGCTGCATCTCGAATTTTCCGAGGGCCTCTTGATGGAAAGCCCGGAATTCTCGTTGCAAATGCTGATGAAGCTGAAGGAGCTCGGCGCGGGCTTCGCGGTCGACGAGTTCGGTATGGGCTTTTCGTCGCTGAGCTATCTGCAAAGGTTGCCGCCCGGCACGCTGAAAGTTGACCAGAATGTCTTGAGAAGTTCCGGCCGTCATCGGCAGGACCTGCTCAGGACCATCGCCTCGCTGGCCCACGATCTGGAACTGGAACTGGTGGTGGAGGGCGTCGACCGCGCCATCGACCTCGACGAAGTTGCCGGTCTCGGAGCCGATTATCTCGAAGGCTACCTGTTCGGGTCGCCGATGAGCGCCGACGAGGTGCGCAAGCTCATGGAAAAGGCGAAGAAAGCCGTGGCCAAGGTGGCGCCGGTTGCCGTTCCCGATGCGCCGTTGCGCGTGCCGGAGCGAGTCCCGGGGGCCTCGGTCACGCCACTGAGTGCCGGAGAGGCCGCGGGCGGGCGGCCGGTCGCTTGAGCCTACCTTTTCGTGCCGCCACAAGTGTGGGAATAAGGATCGGCCGGCGATTCGCCGCCGGGGTCTGGGACGTTGACGAGAGGATCATGACCGTCATGAGGACCGTTCTTTCCGCCTGCCTTTCCGTTCTGCTCGCCTTGGGCTCGCTGCCGGCGACGCTTTCATCGGCGGCTGCGCAGGAATTCGTCGACGGCAAGGTCGAGTCCGTGCACGGCGACTGGCAGATTCGCTGCGACCAACCGGTCGGCGCTCGCGACAAGCAATGCGCCATGGTGCAGAACGTTACCGCCGAGGATCGCGACAACATCGGCCTGTCCGTGCTGATCGTGAAGACGGTGGACAAGAAAGCGAAGATCATGCGGGTCCTCGCGCCGCTCGGCGTCTATTTGATGGCCGGGCTGGGGCTTCGCATCGACGACAAGGACATCGGCCGCGTCGGCTTCGTTCGTTGTCGGGCGCGCGGCTGTTATGCCGAAGTGGTGCTGCAGGATGATCTGGTCAGCCAGCTCGAGAAAAGTGCCAAGGCGCTGTTCATCATCTACGATTCGCCGGAAGACGGCATCGGCATTCCGATTTCGCTGAAGGGCTTCAAGGAAGGCTTCGATGCCCTGCCGTGAGCGGCGGCACTTGTACGGCTCAGCCGGAAACACGACATGTTGCGCGTCCGGAGGCTGGAGCACCCGGACGTTTGCTTTTATGGAAGAGTCGATCCTCCTAAGATGGGACGCTGCCGCCGATGACCGAACGCCATGATCTCCTCGCTCTCGCCGGACTGGACCCCGAAACGACGCAGCGCCTCGTTGTCGATGCGCTCGCCGGCGCCGACGATGGTGAGCTTTATCTGGAACGCTCGGAAGGCGAAGCGCTGACCTTCGACAACGGCCGCCTTAAGACCGCCACCTATGATGTCAACCAGGGCTTTGGCCTTCGGGCGGTAGCCGGCGAGGCGGTGGGCTACGCACACGCCGACGATCTCTCAGAAAAGGCGTTGCGCCGCGCCGCCGACGCCGTGAAGGCTGTGTCGTCGGGCTATTCCGGCACGCTCGCCGAACCGCCGCGCCCGACCAATCGCAAGCTTTATGGCGACACCAATCCGCTCCTGTCTCCGGCCTTCTCCGACAAGGTGACGCTTCTTTCTGAGATCGACGCCTGGGCGCGCGCCCGTGATCCCCGCGTGCGGCAGGTGACGGCATCGATCACCACCAGCCACAAGATCGTGGAGATCATCCGTGCCGACGGCATCCATCTCAGGGATGTGCGGCCGCTGGTGCGCGTCAATGTTTCGCTGATCGCCGGCAACGGTGATCGTCAGGAGAGCGGTTCCTACGGCGAGGGCGGTCGTCTGGCCCTCGACGGCTTCATCACGCCCGAGCGCTGGCAGCATGCGGTCGATGAGGCGCTTCGGCAGGCGCTGGTCAATCTCAAGGCAAAACCGGCTCCGGCCGGGACATTCGACGTTGTGCTCGGCCCCGGCTGGACCGGTGTGTTGCTGCACGAGGCGGTGGGGCATGGGCTCGAAGGCGATTTCAATCGCAAGAAGACCTCGGCCTTCGCCGGACTTATGGGCGAGCAGGTGGCGGCAAAGGGCGTAACCATCGTCGACGACGGCACGCTGCCGGAAGCGCGCGGCTCGCTCACGATCGATGATGAAGGCACCCCGAGCCGCAAGACGGTGCTCGTCGAGGATGGTCGCCTCGTCGGCTACATGCAGGACCGCCAGAACGCCCGTCTGATGGGCGCCGAGTCCACCGGCAATGGCCGCCGCCAGTCCTACGCTCACGTGCCGATGCCGCGCATGACCAACACCTACATGCTTGCCGGCGACAAGACCCGCGAGGAAATCATCGCCTCGGTCAAGGATGGCATCTATGCCGTCTCCTTCTCCGGTGGGCAGGTCGACATCACGTCGGGCAAGTTCGTGTTCGATTGCACCGAAGCCTATCGCGTGCGGGACGGCAAGGTCGGCGAGCCGATCAAGGGCGCCATGCTGATCGGCAATGGTCCCGAGGCGATGAGACGCGTCTCCATGATCGGCAACGACCTCGAGATCGACCGCGGTATCGGCATGTGTGGCAAGGCCGGCCAGAGCGTGCCCGTCGGCGTCGGCCAGCCGTCGCTTCGCATCGATGCGGTCACCGTTGGTGGGACGGCGACCTGATTCATGTCGGCTTCCATCCGTCTCGCTTTGTTCGACATGGACGATGTGGTCTACGCCTACACCCGTGCCGACCGTATCGCCCACCTTGCCAGCGTGACCGGCCTCGCCCCGGCGTTCATCAACGATCGTATCTGGAGCGAGGGGCTGGAGACGGCCGCCGACGGCGGCGCCTTTCCGACGCCGGAACTCTACATCGGGTCCTGGCGCGATCGCCTCGGCTATCCGCTCGCCGTCGAAGATTGGGTCGAGGCGCGCCGCCTTGGCATGCGTCTCATTCCTGGCACGCTCACCCTCATTGAGCGGTTGATCGCGGCGGGAACGACGGTCGGCGTGCTGACCAACAATGGCCCGCTGGTGCATGCCTATCGGGAAACGTTGGCACCTGACCTCGCGCGCTTGGTCGGTGACCGGTTCCTGGTATCGTCGTCTTTTTCGACGATGAAACCCGACCCCCGCATCTTTCAACGGGCGCTGGAACGGTTGGGCTTTCCACCGGAAGAGAGCTTCTTTATCGACGACATGCCGGAGAATGTTGAAGGGGCGCGTGCCGCGGGGCTGTCTGGTGCCGTGTTCACCACCCCGGCTGCGCTTGAGGCGGCGCTTGTCGCCCATAACCTGCTCTGAGTCAGGTGCATCCGTAGAAATCGCGATAGTCAAAATTGCCGTCAGGCATTGAAATTTCTTCTCGGGCGCCCTACCTGACCGGCGGTCGGGAATGTGCTCCGACCGCTCTGATCTCGGCGTCTCGCCGAACAAGGTTGGGACGGACGCCGTGTTTTCAATGGAATTCCTGTCGGTTGAGCTTGCCGCTCTGGCACAGGTCGTCTTCATCGACGTTGTGCTGGCAGGCGATAACGCCATTGTCGTCGGCATGGCGGCGGCGGGCGTCGATCCGACCATCCGGCGCAAGGTTATTTTCTGGGGTATCGGCGGCGCCGTTGCCCTGCGTATCCTGTTCGCCGTCATCACTACGCACCTACTGGCCGTTGTCGGGCTGACGTTGGCCGGCGGCGTGTTGTTGCTCTGGGTCTGCTGGAAGATGTTCCGCGAGATCTGGTCGAGTCGCCATGAGGAAGAGCGGGGCGTCGAGGCCGCCGAGCAGGCGCTCGACACCGACGCCTGCGATGTGACGCCGGCATCGGCCGGCAAGACGTTTCGCCAGGCGCTCATCCAGATCATCCTCGCCGATGTTTCCATGTCGCTCGACAATGTGCTGGCGGTCGCCGGCGCGGCGCGCGACCACATCGGTGTCCTGGTGATCGGTCTTCTGTTGTCGGTCGGCCTGATGGGGGCCGCTGCCACGCTGATCGCCCGTCTGCTGCACCGCTTCCGCTGGATCGCCTGGATCGGCCTGGTGATCATCCTCTACGTGTCCCTGGATATGATTCATCGGGGGTCGGTCGAGGTGTGCACCGGCATCACCGGTGAAGAAAGCTGCCAGATTCAGGACCTCCAGGATGCTACGGGTGACATGCTGAACTGAGGCCGACTGGCCTCTTTCGCTTCGTCTGTTCCTAAACGCACGAGAGGTTTCGCGATGACGCACGCCACCGGCGCGACTGTCGATGCTGTCTATGTGGAAGGGTCGGTGTTCCGTCACGTGGTGGCGCTGACGGCCCTCGGCTCCCTGGGGCTGATGGCGATCTTCAGCGTCGACCTTGTCAACCTGCTCTACATATCGCTTCTGAATGATGAGGTGTTGACGGCGGCCATGGGCTACGCCGGCGCTGTGCTCTTCATCATCGTGTCGGTTGGCATCGGCTTTTCCATTGGCGTGACCGCCCATACCGCCCGGCACATCGGTGCGGGCGACCGCGCCGCCGCGCGCCGGGTCGCCACGTCCGGCCTGATCATTTCCTTTGTTTCGACCACCGCCGCGACCCTGGCCCTGGCCGCCGTACTCGACCCCTGCCTCGCGCTGCTCGGTGCCGAGGGGCGTGCGTTTGAAGTCACCCGCCACTTCCTTTGGATCACCATGCTGGGCATGCCACCGCTGGCCCTCAGCATGGCCATGGGCGGTGTGCTGATGGCCTTCGGCGCGCCACGCATGACGCTGTGGATCAACCTTGCCGGCGCGGGTGCCACCGCCATCCTCGATCCGATTTTCATCTTCGCTCTCGACCTTGGGGTCACCGGCGCGGCTATCGTCACGGTGTTGATCCGCTTTGTGGCACTCGCCGTCGGTTGGTATGGCTTGGTGCCGCGCCTCCGTGCGCTGGCGTGGCCAACTCTGGAGGGCGTCCGTCGGGATGTCGGGCCGCTTTTTGCCATTGCCTTTCCGGCCATCCTCACCAATCTCGCGACGCCGATCAGCAATATACTTGTCACCGCCTATGTTGCGCGCTTTGGCACCGAGGCGGTGGCCGGCTGGTCGATCATCGGCCGTATCTATCCGCTGTGCTTTGCCGGTATCTTCGCGCTCACCGGCTCGGTCGGGGCCATCTTCGGCCAGAATGTCGGCGCCCGCCGCTTCGATCGCGTTCGCAAGACGCTTGCTGACAGCGCGGTGTTCACGGCGGTCTATGTGGTTGTGATCTGGGCGCTGCTCTTCCTGGGCACCGACGCCATCAACTGGGCCTTCCATGCGACGGGCAGGGTGGCCGAAATGATCGCCTTCTACTGCCTATGGGCGGCGCCGACGTTCATCTTCACCGGCGCGCTGTTCGTGGCCAACGCCGCTTTCAACAATCTCGGATTCGCATCCTATTCGACGGTGTTCAATTGGGGGCGGGCGACGCTCGGCACGCTGCCCTTCTGTTGGCTCGGCATCTGGTACGGCAGCGCCGAGGCGGTCATCCTGTGGTGGAGCATCGGCGCCGCTCTGTTTGGTCTGCCAGCCCTCTGGCTGGCCCGGCGGTCGATCGACCGCCTCGCAGTCGTCGCATGATCCTCTTGCGCGGCGGCCGGGCGGAGGTTATTCACCTTTCATGTTGAACAGCACGGACACCCCCTTCGGCGGCGGCGAGGCGCAGATTCGCTACCTCGACGGCGACTACCAGATCCTCCGCAACGGCAATTACGTCCGTTGCGCGATCACCGGTCGCCCCATCCTGCTGCAGGACCTGAAATATTGGTCCGCCGAGCATCAGGAACCTTATATCGACGCCGAGGCGGCACTCACCGCCTACCGTCGGCACACCGGTGCCCGTTGAGGATATTGATCTTCAGCTGAAGTGCCGCGCCATCCAGCGTTTGCGGATGTCGAGCAGCAGTGAACCGACCGCTTGCTCCTCCGAAAAGCGCGTGTGAACGCCGAATATGGCAATGCGGTTGCGTGACCAGTTGCTGCCGACGATGCCGGCGGGCAGTCGCACGGCGTCCTTCTCGGTCGTGACCGGTACGGCATCCAGCGTGTCGGCCTCGTCCAGCAGGCGGCAGAGGTCGGAAAAGCGGTAGGGGTAGTGATCGGTGAAAGCCCGACGAGCGGCGAGGCGATAGCCTTCGTCCTCGAGCGAGCGGAAGAATTTCTCCGGTCGGCCGATGCCGGCAAAGGCGTAAAGCCGGCGGTGCGGTGCCGCTGGTGGCGCGTTGGCGATTAGCGCGGCGCGGAACACCGGCTTGCCGGCCCGGGCAGCCGTGCGGACAACGCGTTGTCCGTTTTTGCTATCGCCGTAGATGATGATGGCGTCGGCGAGCAGCATCTGCCGCCTGAGCGGCGCCCGAAGCGGGCCGGCCGGCAACGGCAGGCCATTGCCGACCCCCACCGTTCCATCAACCACCACAAAGTTGAAGGTTTTCTTCACCGACGGGTTCTGGAAGCCATCGTCCATGATGCAGAGGTCGGTGCCCGTCGCCTTGAGGAGCGAAAAGGCATCGGCGCGCCGTCGCGCCACGACCGTCGGTGCCACGCGGGCGAGCAGCAGGGCCTCGTCGCCGACATCGTGGGCAGTGTGGCGTTCGCTGCTCACCAGCACCGGCCCCTTGAGGCGACCGCCGTGGCCACGGGTCAGGAAGCAAGGATCGAGGCCGACCGAGCGAGCGGAATGGGCAAGCGCGATGGCGGTCGG
Organism: Pseudomonadota bacterium; assembly: GCA_018262505.1. GTDB lineage: Bacteria > Pseudomonadota > Alphaproteobacteria > Rhizobiales > Pleomorphomonadaceae > Pleomorphomonas. The sequence goes on along the minus strand of JAGSYV010000059.1, from coordinate 29,321 downwards.
CGTCTTGCCGGCCCCGCCAGCCACGAAATTGCCGACGCAAACGAGCGGAAGCGGCGGCTCGGCGCCACCTGGCCGGCGCATGCGCCGCGCGGTGACGGCACCGTAGACAAGGCCGAACGGGGCCAACAAGAGGGCCGTGGGACCCTTGCGCTTCCACCAGAAAGCCGGTGTCAGCATGGGGCGTCACCGGAGGGCTGGGTCATCAATGGCCTGATCGCCTCGATGGTCCGGCCGACGGCGCCGGCCGAACCCGAGACGACCCGCTCACCGGCTTTTGCCTGAGCCGTCCTGAGAGCGGGATTGTCGATGAGACCCAGCGTTGCGTCGGCAAGCTCGGCGGATGAGTAGACAATCCTGAGCCCGCCCGCGTCGATGAAAGCGCGATAAATATCCAGCCAGTTGGAGAAATGGGGGCCGCTGATCACCGCCGCGCCGAGACGGGCCGGCTCGATGAGGTTATGACCGCCAATACCGTCGACGAAGGTCCCGCCCATCAACACGACGTCGGCGAGCCGGAAGAAAGCGCCGAGTTCGCCAAGCGTGTCGGCGACATAGACTTCTGTCGTGGCATCGGGAAGTTCGCCGCTACTGCGGCGACGCGTTGCAAGCCCGGTTGCTTCCGAAAGCAGTGCGACGTCGCTGCCACGTACCGGGTGGCGGGGCACGATGACGAGCAGCGTCTCTGGTCGGCTCTCCCTGAGCTTCAGAAGCGCTGTGAGCACCACCTCATCCTCGCCAGGATGGGTGGACGCGGCCAGTACCATTGGTCGCTCGCCGATGCCCTTCCTCAGCGCATCGAGGTCGGCGAGGTCAACATCCGGTACGCCGGCGTCGAACTTGATATTGCCGAACGTGGCCACCTCGGGGGCGCCGAGGCGGGAAAAGCGCATTGCATCATCTTCGGTCTGGGCCAGCACCATCGACATGCGTCGGAACACCGCCCGCGCCGCCGACGCGGCCCGCTGCCAGCCCCGAAAAGAGCGCGGCGACAATCGAGCGTTGGCGACCACCAAGGGGATGCCATGGTCGGCCAGACGGCCAATGGCCACCGGCCAGATTTCGCTCTCGACGAACACCGCGAGATCGGGATGCCAATGAGCGAGAAAGCGATCCACCGGTCCGGCCAGATCGAGTGGCGCGAACTGATGGATCAGTCCCGGTCTCAGACGATGACCGACAAGGGCGGCTGACGTCGTGGTCACCGTGGTGACCAGCACGCTCAGGCCTTCGGCGGACAGCCGATCGATCACCGGCATGGCGGCCATCGCTTCGCCGACGCTAACGGCATGCACCCAGACGAGAGGCCCCTGCGGCCGTGTCGCCGAGGGATGGCCGAGCCGTTCGCTCGATCGGGCGGGATCTTCCTTGCCACGGCGTCGGCGCGCGCCAACGATAAGCGTCCCGACCGGGCTGGCAAGCCGGGTCAGGACGATCCACGTCGAAAGCAGCGCGTCTCCGAGGTCAGCCATCGGCGGCAATATCTTTTTCTAGGGGTCCGGGTTTGAATTTCTCGACGATTCCCGTGCGTTGGTAGGCGTCTTGCGTGATCCGATCAAGCTCCTCAGTGAGCAAGCGCCTCAGCTTTTCGACGGCCTCGTCATCGGCGTCGACCGGGACGCGGATCGGTGCGCCGTGCCGGAGCGTCGCCGGCGAGAAGGGAAGGTCGACCACCATGCGGTCCCAGTTGTTGAACCGCAAAGCGTATCGGGACACGTAGGCGATCGGAATGATGGGCCGGCCGGACAGTCGCGCCAGCTGGATTACGCCCTTGCCGGACACTTGCGCCACCTTGGGGACGTCCGCCGTCATCAGCACCGAGTTGCCGGCAGCGAGTTCTCTCAGCGCCTGCCGGAAGCCGGTGGCGCCGCCCTTTTTGAGCTGGGAGCGGGCGCGCTGCGAGCCGGAGGCGCGGATGGTGCGAACGCCGACCGTACCGGCCGCATCGGCGATCACGCTGGCCGCAGCATTGCGGGCAACCATCGGTACGATCGGCAGGTCCGGCGGTACCGCATATCCCGCCATCATAGCGAGGCCGTGCCAAAAGGTAAAGATAACAGGCGCTTCCGCCCGTGCCACATCCAAGGCATCCGGCGGCACGATCGTCAGCCGGGCGGTGCGGCGGACCGTCAGGACGTAGCGAGCGAGAAGATGCGCCAGGACGCGGCTCACCGCCACATTGTCGAGGATTTTCCGGTCAAGTCGCAAACCGCGTCTCCGAGGGCGAGAAGCAGGGCATTCTCGGCGTCGCGACCTGATGTCCAGCCTTGTTCGGCATCAGTTTGACGGATCCAAGAGACGATGCAGGTGGACAATGAAATAGCGCATCTGCGCTTGGTCGACGGTGGCCTGCGCCTTCTGCTTCCAGGCGGCATAGGCAGTGGCATAGCTGGGGAAGGCGCCGACGATATCGATGGCATTGAGATCGGCGAACTCTGTCGAGTCGAGCGCCTTCATCTCGCCGCCGATAACCAAGTGAAGCAGCTGTTTTGAGGTGATTTCGGTCGTCATGGAAACTCCGCCTTCCACAATGAGCGCCTCGCGCTCATCCTCTTTTCGTCAAGCCCAGCCCATTTTGCAAGGGTGTCGAATTAGCAAGGGCCGAGAGCCGCCGCCGCTGCTCGTGTCAGCGCTGGCAGGCCGGCGATCAGGCTGTCGTGATCGGCATCAGGTCGGTTGTAGATGATGGGGGCGCCGTCGATGGTCTCGAGCGTTCCGCCAGCTTCGGCGACGATGAGATCGGCCGCGGCGAGATCCCAGTCATGGGCACCGCTGCGCGCAAACACGAGATCGAGCGTCCCATCGGCGACCATGGCGATCCTGAGTGCCAGCGAGGCGACGTAGCCGCGGCTTCTCAACGTTGGTACCGGCCGAGACAGATGCGAAATCAGCACCGCCGGGCCGGCGACACGCACACCGGCAAGGCTCGGGCGTGGCTGCAGGCGCAGGTGATTGCCGTCCAGGAAGGCGCCACGCCGGTGACCGGCGGTATAGAGGCGGCTCAGCGATGGCTGCAGAAGTGCCGCCGCCACCGGCCGTCCGCTCTCGACCACGGCGAGCGAGATGGTCCATTGATCGGATCCGGCGAGAAAGCCGCGCGTGCCGTCGATCGGGTCGATCACGAAAACCCGTTCGCAATCGAGCCGTGCCGGATCATCCTCCGTTTCCTCCGACAGCCAACCATAGTTGGGACGGGCAGCCAGGAGGCGCTCCTTCAAGAAGCGGTCGATGGCGAGGTCGGCCTCGCTGACCGGCGAATCGTTGGCTTTCTTCCAGACGCGCGGGTCGCGGCGAAAGAAGGAAAGGCCGATGCTAGCCGCCGCGAGTGCTGCGTCGGAAAGAAGCGCGGTGTCTTCATCGATGCGTGCGCTGTCAGCGGCCGGCAATCGTCAATCCCCCGATGGCCACCGTTGGCGCGGTGAAGGCCGACCGAAACTCGATGTCGTCGGCTGGCACCAGTTCGCGGAACATCTCGAGGAGGTTGCCGGCCACCGTGATCTCGGCCACCGGATAGGCAAGCTCACCGTTTTCAATCCAGAAGCCGGCGGCACCGCGCGAATAGTCGCCGGTGATGAGGTTGGCGCCGTGACCAATGAAGTCGGTGACATAGAGGCCGCTGCCAACGGCTTTGATGAGCTCGGCCGGTGATTGCTCTCCCGGATGCAGCAGTACGTTGGTGGATGATGGGCTCGGCGCACCGGTGCCGCGACCGGCTCTGCCGTTGGTCTGAAGGCCCAGTTCACGTGCCGTCGCGCTGTCGAGCAGCCACGTCTGGAGCACGCCCTCCTGAACAAGGTCCAGCGCAGCCGCGCCGACACCCTCGCCATCGAAGGGGCGCGAACCAGGACCGCGCCGGCGTAGCGGGTCGTCGGTGATGCGGATCTTGGAGCCGAATAGCTGTTGACCAAGTCGATCCTTCAGAATGGACGAGCGGCGAGCGATCGACGCACCGGAAATGGCGCCGATAAGCGCCCCGATCAGGCTGGTGGCGACGCGCGGATCATAGACCACGGTCGCCGTCTGGGTGGCAACCTGACGTGGGTTGAGGCGGCGCACGGCGCGGTCACCCGCCCGGGTGCCGACGGTCTCCGCGCTTTCTAGGTCCGTCAGATGGGTCTTTGACGACGAGTCCCAGTCGCGTTCCATGCCGGTGCCGCTGCCGGCGATGGCCGCTACCGAATGGCCGTGGCCGGAGGACTCATAGGCACCGGAAAAGCCGCTGGAGGTCACCAGTGCCATGCCACCACGCGCCCAGTAGGCGCTGGCGCCGGTGGTATTGGTAACGCCGTCGACCGCCAATGCCGCCGCCTCGACCGCCCGGCCGCGCTCACCGAGGTCGGTGGCGGAAACCGGCGTCTCGTCGAGGAGATCCATATCGGGCCAGGCAGTGGCAAGGAGCGAGCTGTCGGCCAAACCGGCGAAGCGATCGGGCGGCGCGGCACGGGCCATGGCGACAGCGCGGGCCGCCAGCGCCTCGACATCCGAGCCGAGCGTCGCAGAGATGGTGGCGTTGCGATCGCCGACGAAGACCCTGAGCCCAAAGTCGTCGTTCTCGGCATGCTCGATCTTCTCGACCTTGCCCTTCAGCACGCTCGCCACTTGGTTGACCGAGCGCACGGCGACGGCGTCGGCGGCGTCGGCACCGGCGGCGCGCGCCGCTGCGACGAGGCGGGCAGCCTGTCCGGTCAATTGGTCGAGGTCGACGAGATCGCTCATGCGGGTATCCGATCGGTTGCGGAAGGTCCGTGTTTAGGGCTGGGCGTGTGAACCGACAAGCCTTGTGGCCGCTTTCCTCCTATAGAAATGCGGCAACTCCTTGCCGGCCTTCACCCTAAGGCCTTTCCGGGCACCTTCGGAGTCTGCCGGTCAACCATTTGATGTGCAAGCCTTTTGTCGCCGGGAACGGTCGTCTGGCAGACTCTCTTTTATTGGCGTCGTTATCAACGAAGATTGACCGAGGGCTTCAGATTCCGCTAACCCTCTCAAAAATCGAGAAAAAGTTTACCCAATCCCTTAAGCCGCCGGGGATGACGTTCGCCTTATGCTCGCCATGGTTTCGGGACCGGGCGCAAAAAAAAGACGCTCGGCCCGACAGGGATAGTCAAAAGATTTCGAGTGAGGCGAAGAGCATGATGGGAGCCACTCCCCTGGGCCTGAAGACGGCGCTTAGGCTCGATCCGGGACATCTGCCGGCCAAGTGGTGCGTCAACGTCGGATCGGCCGGCCGGCCGGTCCAGGAGGCCGCCATCTATATGGACGACGACGGTGTCGTCGTTCGCCGTCAACTGTCGGGACTGCCGTTGACGCTGACCCTGCCGTTCGCCGCCTTCGAAGGCGTGTCGGTCAGGATTGAGCCGAATGTCGCCGGCGATCTGACCGCCCATGTCGAACTGCGCCATCGCGATCCGGCCCTATCGATCCCACTTACCGTGACACGCGATATGGAAGCCGCCGCTGCCGACTGGCAGGACTGGTCCAGTCGCTTGAGCTTGCCAATGCTGTTGGTCACCACCTCCGGCGGCGTCGAGCGCGTCGGTCCCCAGGCGACCGTTCCGGTGGGCGAGCCCGCGCCGCGCCGCCGCCACGCCAGCATGGCCGACCGCCGGCCGCGGTTCCTGGTCCGCCGCAAGGTGGGCGCTGCCGGCGAAATGCCTGTACTGCGCGATTGGCGCGAGATCATCAGCTACGACTGAGCGACTTGGGCCAAATTGTTCCGTAGCCGGCTTTCGCATGTCGAGGGCCGGCTATAGTCCTTTGAGCAGTCCGTCGATGATGAGACCGGCCGTCAGGATCAGGCCTGCGTCTCGATTGGACCTGAAAAGTCTCAGGCAGAGCGCGCCGTCGTCGGCGTCGAACTTTTCCACCTGCCAGGCGAGTTGGCGGGCAAAACCGGCCAGACCGACGAAGGCGACGATCTTGGCGTCGGCGAGATAGAAAGCCAAGCCAATCAGGAGGACGGCAGCTCCGTAGCAGACGGTAAGCAGCTTCGGTGTCGATCGCTCGAAATAGCGGGCCGTCGAGCCCAAGTCGATCAGCGCGTCGTCTTCGCGGTCCTGGTGGGCATAGATGGTGTCATAGGCAAATGTCCAAAGGATGGCCGCGGCATAGACGAGGAATGCCGGCGGGTCGAGGCGACCGAACACCACGCTCCAGCCCATCAGCGCGCCCCAAGAGAACGACAGGCCGAGCACGATCTGCGGGAAGTGGGTGATCCGCTTCATGAAGGGGTAGATGGCCACAGGCACCAGGGAGCAGAAGCCGAGAACGATCGAGAAGCGGTCGAATTGAAGCAGGACCGCGAGACCGATCAGCGCCTGCAGCACCAGAAAGGCGGCGGCGGCGGAGCGACTGACCCGACCTGACGGGATCGGCCGGGTCCGGGTCCGGGCTACGGCAGCATCGATGTCTCGATCGACGATGTCGTTGTAGGTGCAGCCGGCACCGCGCATGGCAACGGCGCCCACGAAAAACAGCAGCGCGTAATACCAGGACGAGGGAGTGGATTGTCCGGCGGCTCCGCTCGCCAGTGCCAGCGACCACCAGCAGGGCAGGAGCAGCAACCACCAGCCGATCGGTCGGTCCCACCGGGCCAACTGCGCGTAAGGCCTGAGGGCGACCGGCAGCCAGCGGTCGACCCAGTTGCCGCGCTTGGCGTCGGGAATGACGATCTCGTCGGAATCATGCGTGCTCATGGCGGAAGCTTAGCCTTCCCGCTGCCGCGATGCGACAGCTTACTCATGCAAATTGGCCGCTATCGGCAGCTCTGGCCTTTCGCTCGACGGCTCGCCATGGTAAGGCGCGCGGCATCGGCTCGGCGACGTTGGAGGCCCTAGATGCACGTGCTCCTTATCGGTTCTGGCGGGCGTGAACACGCCATCGCCGCTGCCTTACGCCGCTCCGCGAAACTGACCCGTCTCACCTGTGCCCCTGGCAACGCCGGCATTGCCGCTATCGCCGAATTGGCTGCCATTGACCCGGCCGACCATGCGGCCGTGATCGCCTTCTGCAAGGCTGAAAAAGTCGATTTCGTGGTAATTGGACCTGAGGCGCCGCTGGTTGCCGGCCTCGTTGACGATCTGTCCGCCGTGGGCATCAAAGCCTTTGGGCCCAGGAAGGAGCCGGCCCGGCTCGAGGGCTCCAAGGCCTTCACCAAGGAACTCTGCACCGAAGCTGGCATTCCGACCGCTGCCTATGGTCGTTTCTCCGGCGCAGAGGCGGCGCGCGCCTATGTGCTCAGCCGTGGTGCGCCGATCGTCGTCAAGGCCGATGGTCTGGCTGCCGGCAAGGGCGTTGTCGTGGCGTCCACCGTCGACGAGGCACACGCTGCCGTCGACGCCTGTTTCTCTGGCGCCTTTGGGGCTGCCGGCGCCGAGGTGGTGATCGAGGATTGCCTTGTCGGCGAGGAAGCGAGTTTCTTTGCCATCACCGACGGCATCGACGTTCTGCCGCTGGCTGCCGCTCAGGACCACAAGCGAGTGGGCGATGGCGACACGGGACCCAACACCGGTGGCATGGGCGCCTATTCGCCGACTCCGGTGGTGGATGAGGCGATGGAAATGCGCATCATGGAGGAGATCGTCGTGCCGACGGTGCGCTGCCTCGCCAAGCGGGGCACCCCCTTCGTTGGCGTGCTGTTCGCGGGTCTGATGATCGAAGAGGATGGCCCCAAGCTGATCGAATACAACGTCCGCTTCGGCGATCCCGAAACCGAAGTGCTGTTGCCGCGTCTCAAATCCGACCTCCTCGAACTGATGCTGGCTTCAGCTGAAGGGCGCTTGTCAGGCAACATTGCCAATTTCGACGAGCGGACGGCGCTGACGGTGGTGATGGCGGCAAATGGCTACCCTGGCAACTATTCAAAAGGCAGCCACATCGAAGGGCTCGATGACGCCGCAACGCTGCCGGATGTTTCGGTGTTCCACGCAGGCACCGCTGAAAAGGACGGTGCGATCGTCGCAAACGGTGGTCGCGTGCTCGCCATCACAGCGCTTGGCGACAGCGTTTCCGAGGCGCAATCCAAGGCCTATGCTGCGGTCGATCGTATCCGCTGGCCAGACGGCTTCTGCCGTCGCGACATCGGTTGGCGGGCTGTAGCGCGAGAGAAATCGGTCGACTGATTACGCCCGGCCGCTCGTCGGCGATAGCGCGGCGAGATCGACGCCCAGCGTGGCAAGTGCCCGGCGATAACGATCGCCGTCGGCGGCTGAAAAGATGATGTCGGGATCCGAGTCGGTGGTGAGCCAGCCGTTGGCCAGAATCTCGCTTTCAAGCTGGCCCGGGCCCCAGCCGGCGTAGCCGAGCGTCAGCAGCGAGTGTTCCGGCCCACGCCCCTCGGCGATCGCTTTCAGGATCTCCACCGTAGCCGTCAGCGACAGATCTTCAGAGATCGGCAGGGTCGATGCGTCGAGATGAAAGTCGGACGTATGCAGGACGAAACCACGGCCGGTATCGACAGGACCGCCTTGATGCACACGCATGGTTCGCGCGTCCGAAGGCAGACGGATACGCTTTTCGTCAGGAATGATTTCGAGCTGAACCAGGAGATCGGGGAAGGACAGGTGGTCGAGTGGCTTGTTGATGACGAGCCCCATGGCTCCCTCGGCCGAATGGGCACACATGTAGATCACCGAGCGCTCGAAATCGCCTTCGTCGAGCGCCGGCATGGCGATCAGAAACTTACCGTCGAGATAGGTTGCCTTTCCGGCCATGACGCATCCGAGGTTCGTAGGGCTCCGATTGACCAATATGAACCGCCATGGCGATTATTCAAGGCATGAAAGCGATGAGAGGAGATGGTTCAGACCTTCTCCTCTCGTCGCATCTCCGCATTATTGTCAGGTCACGCCGCCCGCAGGGTCACCAGGAATTCATCCATGGCCTTACGGAGTTCGCCGGCCTGCGTCGCCAGATCATCGGCGGCCGAGAGGACTGTGGTCGATACGGTGCTGGTGTGTTCAGAAGCCTTGCGGATGCCCTCGACATTTTCCGAGACGGCCGCCGTGCCGCGCGCCGCCTCGCTGACATTATGGGCAATTTCACTCGCCGCTCCCGCCTGCTGCGCGACGGCGGTGGCAATGGCGCCGGAGATCTCATTGAGGCGGTGAATGATCTCGGCGATGGCGCCGATCGACGCGGCGGAGGTACCGGTCGATGTCTGAATGTCGCCGATCTGCCTGCCGATCTGCGAGGTGGCTTTCGATGTCTGATCGGCGAGCTGCTTCACCTCGGCAGCCACCACGGCAAACCCCTTGCCGGCCTCGCCGGCTCGAGCTGCCTCGATGGTGGCATTGAGCGCGAGGAGGTTGGTCTGGCCGGCAATGTTGTCGATCAGCTCGACAATGGTGCCGATCTGGTCTGCGGCGGCCTGCAGGCTGCCGATGTTCTCGCGCGTCGTCGCGGCGGTATCCCGAGCTTCGGTGGCGACCGATCCTGCGGTCGCGACGCGGGTGCCGATTTCGGTAATGGACGAGGACAGTTCCTCGGTGGCACCGGCAACCGTCTGAACGTTGGCCGTCGCCTGGTTGGCGGCGGCGGCGGCCGAAGCGGCCTGCATCGCCGTCTCCTCGGCATTGCCGGTCAGCATCTCGGCCGAGCTGTGCAACAGATCGATGGCGGCAACGACACGTTCAAGAACGCCGCCGACGGTGGTTTCGAAAGCTGCCGCGGTTGCATCGCGCAGCCGTTGGCGTTCGGCAGCCTCGCCGGCATCGCGCGCGGCGGCCTCGCGGGCCATTTCGCCGACACGAATGGCATTGGTCTTGAACACTTCGACGGCGGCGGCCATGGCGCCAATCTCGTCCTTGCGGCCAAGGCCGGGGATTTCCACCGACGTGTCATTGGCGGCGAGCCGCCCCATGGCATCGGTCATCAGAGCCATCGGCCGGCCGAGGCGGACGCGGGTGATGACGGCGGCGCCAATCGCCAGCAAGAGGGTGACCGCGAGCATCGCGACATTGATGGCAAGCTGCCGGGTCGCTAGGCCCGAGTAGCGGTCGGCCTGCGCCCGGAGCGCGTCGATAGCCGTTCCGGCGACGTTCCCAATCGCCGCGGTTGCCTTGGCACTCGCCTGGCGCCAGTCGTCAAACTTGACGCTGGGCGGCTGCCAGGAGGTCATCTTCTTGATCTGCTCGTCCTGAAGCTTGCGGAAATCCCCGGTAAAGAAGGCTGCGTCGCCCGTCGTGAAGCTCTGCCGGATGGTCTCGGGAATGCTCGGCGAGGCGACCATGCTGCGGACCAGTTCCCACAGCGACTGCGCCTGTTTCAGCGCGGCGTTGACCGGCGCGGCTTCACCCTCGCGGAACGGGCGCTTCTCGGTGACGGCCGGCAGCATTCCCGTCACGGTGGTTCCGGCGTTGCTGCGCGCACTCCAGGCAAGCGAGCGGACATTGACAAGCGAGGTGAGCTCCGGCGCCATCGCCTGGATGCTGCTCTCGATGGCGCCCGTGGCGTTGTCCATCGCCGTGAGGATGTTGCCGCCCTCGGCGAGATAGGTTTTCCCAAGGGACTTGTTACGCTCGGCGAGCGGCTTGGCGAGTTCGGCGTCGGCGTCGGCTCGCAGCTTTTCGAGCGTGTCCCGGCGCGCCTTGAGATCATCCAGCACCGGCTTGAGGGTGGCATCGCTGATCGCCTCCAGGCCGGCAACCGTCGCCTCCAGGCCGGCCGAGGTGGCGGCCCGACGTTCGGCGATCGCCTTGACCGCATCGCCACTCTGCTCGGGCGGCAGGCCCATTACGGAGGGTGTATCGCCACGCTCGACTTGGAAGTTTGATACCACCTCGAACAGGCTCGACAGACGCATACCAGCCTCGCCAACTCATACGAAAGGTGTATCCATCAAGCCCATTAGCCCTTAAGAAACAGAAAATATTGCCGATAATGACAATGATCTTTGCTACCCTGGCGATGTTTCGAACCACGATAATGTGAACTGCAAACGAGCGGCCAGGCGCTTTTTCGTGGGTGAAAGCCACGCCCGATGCTATCTAGATGCGAACGTTTCCTCGAACCGAGACGACTGCATTGAAGATATTAGGCTTGCTGCGATTTGCTTTTCTCCTGCCGCTGTTCGGTGGCCTTCCTGCTCATGCCTCGACTTTCGAGGCGCCATCGGCGGAAGCCCATCTCATCGTTGCCGGCGGGATCGAAAACGGCGCTTACCGCGCGGCTCTGGAACTTGATCTGCCGGATGGTTGGCATACCTACTGGCGCAACCCCGGCGACGCCGGTATCCCGCCGATCTTCGACGTGGCCCGTAGCGAAAATCTAAAGGATTTCAACGTCGAATACCCGACGCCGGTTCGCCGCATCGATGGTGCCGGCACGTCAATGATTTATGAAGGGCGTCTTCTCCTGCCGATCCGAGCCGTTCCGGCCCACCCCGGTGCTCCGGTGACGCTCACAGTGCGCGTGCTCTACGGTCTCTGCGCGGAGGTCTGCGTGCCGGCCGAGGCCGACGTCACGGCTCGTCTCGATCCAGCTACCACGGTCGATCCGGTCGTAAGAGACGATATTGCGACCTTCGAGGCGCGCGTGCCAGTGAGAGCCGACGACAATCGCCTTACCATTGACCGCCTCGCCTTCGACGCCAAGACAGCGCGCGGCAACGCCGACGTTTCGGTGGCCGACGATGGACGCCTCATCGATCTGTTCGTCACCGCCCCGCCCAAGTGGTATGCCGCGCCGCCCGAGCCCGTCGCAGCAGACGGCGGCCGACGCCGCTTTACCGTTGCGTTGGAAGGGCCGTCGGGGGCGACAGGGACGGATGGCATTGAGCTGAATTTCGTCCTTGTCGAGAAGGACCGTGCTTACGAGATCTCCCGTCGCCTCGACGCTATGACCCAATAGGTATATTCACTAAAGCAAATCCAGCAAAAGTGCCTCGCGGTTTTGCGTAAGGATTTGCGTGAAAACAATGAGCTGGAGAGTTTCCGGTGAACCCGTTTTCACCGGAAATTCTCTAGGGTCATAGCCACTCAGAAAAGGACAAGGTCATGATCAAGGTCGGAGACAAGCTGCCTGCGTTCACCTTCCTGACACCGACCGCCGATGGCGGCAGGAAGGAGATCACGACCGATGAGGTATTCGCCGGCAAGAAGGTGATTTTGGTGGCGGTGCCGGGCGCCTTCACCCCGACCTGCTCGAAGACCCACGTTCCCGGCTTCATCCGGCAGTACGATGAGATCAGGGCCAAGGGTGTCGATACCATCGCCGTGACGGCGGTCAATGACGCTTACGTGCTCGGCGCCTGGCGTGATGCGCTCGGGGCGGGCGAAAAGATCGTCTTCCTTGCCGATGGGGCGGCGGCCTTTGCCAAGGAAGTCGGCCTCAACCTTGAGTCCTCGCCGAGCATGGGCGTCAGGTCCAAACGCTATGCGGCGATCGTCGAGAACGGTGTCGTGAAGGAATTGCAGGTCGAGGAGAAGGCCAGCGAAGCCACCTGTTCCAGCGCCCCCAGCATTGTCGAAAAGCTCTGAAGTTTAAAGCATCGGACCGAAAAGTGGAATCCGGTTTTCGGAAAATCCGATGCAACAACAAAGACCTAGATCGTCATCTTGCGTCCGTTAGGACGCACGACGATCTAGCTGATCACGTCGATGGTTCGGCCGGCGCGCACCACCGCGTCGGTCGTTTCCAGACGGTCGCCGTCGATTTGCATGCAAATGTCCTTGCCGGAAAACCGCACTTCGGTGACCGCCCGATCCTGAACGGCTGCAAGCCTGTCGAGACGTCCGAGTGCCAGGGCAGTGGCGGCGCGGAGCAATGTCGCGGGCCGGTCATCGGCAAGCGTCACCAGGCGCAGCCCCGGCTCGGTGGCACGGGTGTGACGGGTAATCGCAAGCGGACCACCATAAAAGCGCGCCGTCGTCACCACCGCGATTCGGCAACAGATGGTCTCGCCGTCGGCGATGACGGTCACGTCGCGCCCCGTCCTTGCGAGTGCCAGTGTCAGACCGCGCCAGCCATAGGCGAGCTTGCCCCATCGCCGCTTGAACGGCGCGTCGACCGCGTGGACGATATCGGCGTCGAAGCCGGCCGACACCATCAGCGAGAAGGGGCGATCCCCAACCGTTCCGAGATGCAACTGTTCGGTACGACCGGCAGCGATGCGCTCGGCCAGCTTTTCGGGCGAGAACGGCACACCGAGTTCATGCGCCAGCACATTGGCGGTGCCGAATGGCAGAATGGAGAGGGCAGGGGCGCCGCCGCCGCGCCGTATGATGCCGGTTATCGCCTCGTTGATCGAGCCGTCGCCGCCGCCCACCACCAGTGTGCGGACCGCTGGCGAAAGGTCGGCGGCGATGTCGGCGAGCTCGCCGGAGTAGCGGGTCAGCCAGATGTCCGACTTGAGGCCAAGCCGGTCGAGCCGCTCGGCCAGCCGCATCAGATGACGATAGTTGAAACTGCCGGCCACCGGATTGGCAACCACCAGGATCGGCGCGGCTTCATGCGGCATCTGCGCCTCCGTCTGGCGGCCTGTAGCCCGGCTTGAACGGCGCCATGCCGAGACGGGCGAGCTCATCGGCCCGTTCGTTCATGTCGTGGCCGGCGTGGCCTTTTACCCAGTGCCACTCGACGCTGTGACACCCGCGCGCCGCCTCGAGTCGCTGCCAGAGATCGGCGTTCTTCACCGGCTTCTTGTCTGCGGTCTTCCAGCCGTTCTTCTTCCAACCAAAGATCCAGCCGGTGATGCCGCCCTTCACATATTGGCTGTCGGTATAGAGATCGACGGCGCAGGCCCGCGTCAACGCTTCGAGCGCCGCGCAGGCGGCGGTCAGCTCCATGCGGTTGTTGGTGGTGAGTTGCTCGCCACCGCAGAGTTCCCTGCACTTGTCGCCATAAACGAGGATCGCTCCCCAGCCACCGGGACCTGGATTTCCCGAACAGGCGCCGTCGGTATAGACGGTGATGCGCTTTTTCTCGGTCATGCGCCGGTTCCGGCAAGCTCGAGACCGTAGGCAGTGGCGGTGGCCGCTGTCCGGTGGAACCGCAGCTTTCGGTAATACTCGAGCGGGTCCTTCTTGCGGACGAGCGCGCCGGGTGGCGTCATCAGCCAGTCATAGAGGCGCGTGAGCAGGAAGCGTAGCGCCGACCCGCGGCAGAGCACCGGCAAAGCTTTGATCTCGGCATCGGTCAGCGGTCGACCGGCGGTATAGCCTGCCAGCATCGCCCGCCCCTTGGTGATGTTGAAGGCACCGTCCGGTTCGAAGCACCAAGCGTTGAGGCAGATCGCGAGATCATAGGCCAGGAAGTCATTGCAGGCGAAATAGAAGTCAATGAGGCCGGAGAGCTGCCCCTTCAGGAAAAACACATTGTCGGGAAAGAGGTCGGCGTGAATGACGCCTTCCGGCAAGCCCTTTGGCCAATGCGCACCAATGAAGGCGAGTTCGGCCTCGATTTCGCCGCCGAGCCCAGCGAGCACCTCATCGGCGCGATCGGCGCTGCCAGCATAAAGCGGCGGCCAACCATCCGGCCCGAGGCCGTTGCGGCGGCGAATGGAAAATCCTTCGCCAGCCTTATGCAGACGGGCCAGGGCTTCGCCCACCTGTCCGCAATGGCTGACCTCCGGCCGTTTCACCCACATGCCATCGAGAAAGCTGACGACGGTCGCGGGGCGGCCGGCAAGACGGCCGAGCGCGCGGCCGTCGCGATCGCGCACCGGCTGCGGGCAATTGATGCCGCGGCCAGCCAGATGGTCCATCAGACCGAGAAAGAACGGCAGATCGGCCTCGTTCACCCGCTTCTCGTAAAGCGTCAGAATAAAGCGCCCCGTCTCAGTTCCGAGCAGGAAGTTGGAGTTTTCGACGCCCTCGGCGATCCCTTTGCAGGAGACCAGCGCGCCGATGTCGTAGCGAGTCAGAAAATCGGAAAGTTCCTCGTCGGAAACATCCGTGTAGACGGCCATTCTAGAGCTCCGGGCCGCTCTGGTCGGCCATGTCGCGCAGTGGGCGCGGAAGGGTGAAGGCGATGGTTTCCTCGGCCGTCCGGACCGTTTCGACCGATACGTCGTAACGGGCGGCGAAAGCATCGATGATTTCTTCGACGAGAACTTCCGGCGCCGAGGCTCCGGCGGTAATCCCCAGCGTTCCGATGCCGTCGAGCGCGTCCCAGTCGAGGTCGGAGGCCCGCTGGATCAGGAAGGCGCGCGCGCAGCCTTCGCGGGCGGCCACTTCGCGGAGGCGCTGTGAGTTGGACGAGTTCGGCGCGCCGACCACCAGCATGGCGTCGACTTTGGGGGCCACTTCGCGCACGGCTGCCTGTCGGTTGGTCGTGGCGTAGCAGATGTCGCTCTTGTGCGGTGGGACGATGTCCGGAAAACGAACGGTGAGCGCCTCGACGATGGTCCGCGTGTCGTCGACCGACAGCGTGGTTTGCGATGTGTAGGAAAGCACCGTGCCGGCCGGAAAGCTCAGCTTGCCGACGTCATCGACGGTCTCGATCAGCGTCACCGCCCCCTCGGGTAGTTGCCCCATGGTGCCGATCACCTCGGGATGGCCGGCGTGCCCGATCAGGATGACGTGTCGTCCCTTCTTGTGATGGATCTCGGCCTCGCGGTGCACCTTGGTGACCAGCGGGCAGGTGGCATCGAGCTGAAAGAGGTTGCGCGCCTGAGCGGCGGCCGGCACCGAGCGCGGTACGCCGTGTGCGGAGAAGATAACCGGTTGCTCCGTATCGGGGATCTCGTCGAGTTCCTCGACGAATACGGCGCCCTTGGCCCTGAGCTCTTCGACCACGTATTTGTTGTGGACGATTTCGTGCCGCACGTAGACCGGCGCGCCATAGCGAGCAAGCGCCAGATCGACGATCTGGATCGCCCGGTCGACGCCGGCGCAGAAGCCGCGCGGCGCACAGAGCAGAATCTTGAGCTTCGGCAGCGTCAACCCTGGTCCCTCTTGCTGAAGAAGCGGAATAGAAGTGTTTGCCCGGGGACTGTCAAGGGAAGGCGGTGATCTCAAGGGCTATTGCTTGAAACCGCGGCCATGGGTACCGGCACTCTACGCGATGGTGTTTTGGATTCGGAATCTGTCGCCATTGCGTCTAGCAAAGCGAAGACGCAGGGCCGGATACCCATGACAAATGACAGGCATGGAACGAGTCGCCAAGGCCGGGGCCGCGTGCTATGGAAGCGGCGAAGCGGAGGTAACGCTCTCATGAGTTCTGTCGGTTTCAGCGGTAAGATTTTGTCGGCGTTGGCGCTTGCCGTGACGCTTTCGGCCTGTTCCTCGGGCAGCAGCTTCTCACCCCGTTCGTGGGTCTCGGGAGGCACCGATCCCAAGGCCGAACAGGAGACGCTGGAGAAATTCGCGCCGGTCGCTGTTTGTCCGGACGTGCAGGTGCGCGAAGGCACGCAAATGCTGGCCGTGTTCGAAAAGGGCAAGGAAGGCGATTTTAGCGCCGTCCGCTTCCAGGGCACCATTCGCAAATTCGCCCGCGAATGCCACACCGACGCCTCCGGCAACACCACCATCAAGGTGGGAGTGGCCGGCCGCCTCCTCGCCGGGCCTAATGGGGCAATTGGCGCTGCGACATTGCCTGTGCGCGTCGTGTTGGTGCGCAACGGTGACGAAGTGCTTTACTCCAAGCTCTATGCCCAGAACATCACGATTGCGCCGGGCGCCGCCGCGGCCGACTGGGATTTCGTAGCGCCGGATCTCGTGGTGACAGGCGACAAGAGCCAAGGCAACTTCGTCATCTACGTCGGCTTCGACGAGAGCAAAGACAAAAAGAAGAAGTAGGTCGCGGCACAGCGCTGATCGAAGTCGCTTGAAATTCCGCCGCCGGCAGGTCATGCTGGCGGTTGTTCGGGATAGTCGTGCCCGGACGTGGAGCCGCAAGGCCCCGAGACGCTGCGCGGGAGAGATCGACGGTGGTTACCGTCGGCGCCGAAGGAGCAACCGCCCCGGAAACTCTCAGGCAAACGGACCGCTCGCAGCGGACGACGCTCTGGAAAGCAGGCGAGGCCCAGGCTTCGACTCACCGAAGGAGTAACCTGGACAGGGAGTCCGGGGAAATCTCTCAGGTTACGTGACAGAGGGGGCGCGGACATGACGGAGCCTGTCGTCCGCCCACCTCTATCCGGAGTTGATGCATGACGACGCCCGTCCATGCCGACCACGACACGCATTCCGCCGTCGCGCCACTCAAGACACCGCTCCATGACGCCCACGTGGCGCTCGGTGCCCGCATGGTGCCGTTCGCCGGCTATCTGATGCCGGTGCAATACGAAGGCATTCTCGCCGAACACGCCCATTGCCGCGCCGCGGCTGGCCTGTTCGACGTGTCGCATATGGGACAGGCGACGCTTCGCGGACCTGACCATCAGACGGTAGCCCGTGCCCTCGAATCCTTGATACCGGCTGACATCCTCGGCCTCGAGCCGGGCCGGCAGCGCTATTCCCAGCTTCTCAACGAGCGCGGCGGTATCCTCGATGACCTGATGGTGCATCGCGCTCTCGGCGCCGACGGTACGCTCGGTCTGGTCGTCAACGCCGCCTGCAAGGTCGCGGACTACGCCCATATTGCAGCTCGGCTGCCTGAGAATGTGCTGCTCGAAATCCACGAAGAGCGGGCACTGCTCGCCTTGCAGGGTCCCGAAGCGGTCAACGTGCTGGTCTCTCTCGGCGCCGATGTTGCCGGTTGGGATTTCATGGCTGTCGGCTCGGCGAGCATCGCCGGTATTCCAGTCTTTCTGTCCCGTTCCGGCTATACCGGTGAGGACGGTTTTGAGATTTCGGTTCACGCCGATACGGTGGTGGGCCTTTGGGAAATCCTGCTACGCGATCCCCGCGTCCGACCAATTGGCCTTGGCGCTCGCGACTCGCTGCGCCTTGAAGGCGGGCTCTGCCTTTACGGTCATGACATCGATGAGACGACGACGCCGGTCGAAGCTGGTCTCCTCTGGTCGATCCAGAAACGCCGCCGCGAAGAAGGCGGCTTCCCCGGCGCCGATATCGTTCTGTCGCAGATCGCCGAGGGCGTCGCCCGCAAACGTGTCGGCATTCGACCGGATGGGCGCGCACCCGCCCGCGACGGTGCCGAGATCGTCGACGAGAACGGCGTCGCCATTGGTGTCGTCACCTCCGGCGGCTTCGGCCCAACCGTTGGCGGCCCGGTAGCAATGGGCTACGTCGCCGCGGTTCACGCCCGGCCGGGCACGCGGGTGGGGTTGGTCGTGCGCGGCAAGGCGCTGCCGGCCGAAATCGTCTCTCTTCCCTTCGTTCCGGCGCGGTTTTATCGCGCGCCCAAGTAAAACTTCCAGAAGCAGCGGAACACAATCATGACCAAGTATTACACCGAAGAGCACGAGTGGATCGCCGTGGCCGGCAACATCGCCACCCTCGGCATTACCGACTATGCGCAGGCCCAGCTCGGCGACGTGGTGTTCGTCGAGGTGCCGGTCATCGGTCGCAAGGTGAAAAAGGGCGAAGAGACGGCAGTCGTCGAGAGCGTCAAAGCGGCGAGCGAAGTCTATTCGCCGGTCACCGGAACGGTCGTCGAGGCGAATGGACCGCTCGCCGACAATCCGATCACCGTCAACGAGGACCCGGAGGGTGCCGGCTGGTTCTGCCGGATCGAAATGTCGGATCCTGCCGAACTCGAAGTTCTGATGGACGAGGCCGCCTACAAGACCTTCGTCGAAGGACTTTAACAACCTCGGGGTACGTCTCCGGCAGCGTCTTTGCCTGCTAAAGGCCCGCTTCCAAGAGGCGCGATGGTTCGCCAAGGCGTGCCGCCCGCCCGGGCCTATCGCACGGTAGGAGCGCGAAGGCCGCCTCCCCGGAACAACAGCATCGCTTGATTCGGCTATTGGAGCCCGTTGCATGCGCTATCTTCCTCTTTCCGATACTGATCGGGCCGACATGCTTTCGGCCATCGGTGTTGCTTCGATCGACGATCTCTTCGCTGATCTGCCGGCGGAGAAACGCCTCGCCATGCTGCCGAAGCTACCGCCGCACGCCAGCGAGCAGGCTGTCGCCCGCCGCCTTGGAACGATGGCGGCGAAGAACACGCCAGCTGGCTCAGTGCCTTTCTTCATCGGTGCCGGCGCCTATCGGCATCACGTTCCAGCCACCGTCGATCACCTGATCCAGCGCTCGGAATTCCTGACGAGCTACACGCCCTATCAGCCGGAAATTGCCCAGGGCACGTTGCAGGTCCTGTTCGAGTTCCAGACCCAGGTCGCCCGCCTCACCGGCATGGAGGTCGCCAACGCCTCGATGTATGACGGCTCGACGGGGCTGGCCGAGGCGGTGCTGATGGCCCACCGCGTCACCAAGCGTGACAAGGCAGTGCTGTCGGGCGGCGTCCACCCGCACTATCGCGGTGTCGTCGAGACGGTGACGCGTTTCCCAGGCCATACGGTGGAGAGTCTGCCGCCGGACCTCTCGGGCACCGAGGATATCCTCGCCGCCATCGATGAGACGACTTCCTGCGTGGTCGTGCAGTCGCCCTCCTTCTACGGTCATCTCTACGATCTCAGGCCAGTCGCTGAAAAGGCGCATGCCGTCGGCGCGCTGTTGATCGCCGTCTTCACCGAGGTGGTGTCGCTCGGCCTGATCGAGCCGCCGGGCGCGCAGGGCGCCGACATCGTCGTTGGCGAGGGGCAATCGCTCGGGAACCCGCTCAGTTTCGGCGGTCCCTATGTCGGCCTCTTTGCGACGCGCCAGAAATACGTTCGCCAGATGCCCGGTCGTCTCTGCGGCGAGACGGTGGATGCCGACGGCCGGCGTTCCTTCGTGCTGACGCTGTCGACGCGCGAACAGCACATTCGCCGCGAGAAGGCCACATCCAACATCTGCACCAACGCCGGCCTTTGCTCGCTGGCCTTCTCCATCCACCTGACGCTGCTGGGCGGCGCGGGATTGACGAAGCTTGCCCGCCTCAATCACGCCAACGCGGTGAAGCTCGCCGATGCGCTGGCCGCGTTGCCTGGCGTCGAGCTGCTCAACCGCACCTTCTTCAACGAGTTCGCCCTGCGTCTGCCGAAAAATGCCTCCGTTCTTGTCGAAACGTTGGCTGCCCGCGGCATTCTTGCCGGCGTACCGGCAAGCCGGTTGGAGCCGAACCGACCGGAACTCGAAAACGTGCTGGTCGTCGCTGCCACCGAGGTTAACACCGACGATGACAGGGCCGCGTTGACGGCTGCTCTCAAGGAGGCGCTGGCATGACCGACAGACGACCGACAGAGGGCGGCGAGCCGTGGGGCAAGGACAGCTCCCCGGCCTCTCAGCGCCGCTTCTTCAGCGACAGTCCGGTGAAAACGCCGAGCCGCTACCGCAGCTTCCTGCTTTCGACGCTGTTCACCTTTGGAGGTGATCAATGACCATGAATAACGTGGGCCGCCCGACCGCGCCCGTCATCCCCGGCGCGGCTGCTGCCGCATCCACCTTTACCGGCAATCAAGGGCTCGCCATCGAGGAGCCGCTGCTGTTCGAAGTCGGTCGTCCGGATGCTTCCGGCGTCGACTTCGATGACGTCGACGCCTTCGAGTCCCGCCTCGGCGGCCTCGGTCGTACGGCGCCCGTCGATCTTCCGGGCCTCACCGAGCCGGAGACGATGCGTCATTACGTTCGCCTCAGCCGTCAGAACTACGCCATCGACCTTGGCCTCTATCCGCTCGGCTCCTGCACCATGAAGCATAACCCGCGTCTCAACGAGGCGATGGCGCGGCTACCGGGATTTGGTGACGTGCATCCCCTGCAGCCATTGTCGACGGTATCAGGTGCCGTCGAATTGATTGCCGAGCTTGGCCGCTGGCTGCTGGAACTCGCCGGCATGGCCTCGGTCGCCATGAGCCCCAAGGCCGGTGCGCACGGCGAAATGTGCGGCATGGCAACGATCAAGGCGGCGATCGTCGATCGAGGCGAGGCACGCGACGTGGTGCTGGTGCCCGAATCTGCACATGGCACCAATCCGGCGTCGGCTGCCCAACTCGGGTTCCGCGTGGTCGGCGTGCCGGCGCGTGCCGATGGTACGGTCGATCCTGAGGAAGTCAGGAAGCGCCTCGGTCCCGACGTGGCGGCGATCATGCTGACCAACCCCAACACCTGCGGCCTGTTCGAGCGCGACATCGTCGAGATCGCCGAAGCGGTGCACGCCGCCGGTGCCTATTTCTACGCCGATGGCGCCAACTTCAATGCCATCGTCGGCAAGGTCCGGCCGGGTGATCTCGGCGTCGACGCCATGCACATCAACCTGCACAAGACCTTCTCGACGCCGCATGGCGGCGGTGGTCCCGGCGCCGGTCCGGTGGTGCTTTCCGATCGCCTTGCGCCTTATGCGCCTGTCCCCTTCGTGCGGTTCGACAAGGATGGCACGGCCGAATTCGTCGAGACGCGCAAGGCGGCCGGTGAACGAGAGCTGAAACCCTTTGGCCGCATCACCGCTTTCCATGGTCAGATGGGCATGTTCGTGCGCGCGCTCGCCTATATGCTGAGCCATGGCGCCGACGGTCTCAAGCAAGCGTCTGAGGATGCGGTGCTTGCCGCCAACTATGTCAAGGCGCGCCTCAAGGATGTCATGTCGGTTGCCTTCCCAGAGCGGCCGGCCATGCACGAAGTGCTGTTCGACGACCATTTTCTGGAGGGAACCGGCGTCACGACGCTCGATTTCGCCAAGGCGATGATCGACGAGGGATTCCATCCGATGACCATGTATTTCCCACTGGTCGTCCACGGCGCCCTGTTGATCGAACCAACCGAGTCGGAGTCGAAGGCGAGCCTCGACCAGTTCATCGGCACACTGCGGCATCTTGCCGAAAAGGCCAGGGCGGGGGATGTCGCGGCCTTCAAGGCAGCACCGCATCTTGCGCCGCGCCGCCGTGTCGACGAGACTTTGGCCGCTCGCCAACCGAAGCTCGTTTATCAGGGCTGACCTTAAGAGCAAACGGCGGCCAAAGAGGTCGCCGTTCCGCCTGAGGCGGAGCGATAGATCCAATGTGACGGCTTGCCAGACGGGCCGTTTCGAAGCACCCTTCCGGGACCCCTTCTCCGGGAGCATGCCCATGGCGATCGGCCCGCTGCCGCCGGTGATCAGTGAAATACAGGCAAACTCCGGTCAGCCGGGAAAGACGCTCGCCCAACAAACGGCAGCCAGTTCGCTTCTGGATCTTCAGGCGGCGGCGATCAGCGAACCGGCAATCGCCATCCTCCCCGAAACCACATTGCTTGAAAAGGCGGTTGCCGAAGCGCTGGGCCATCAGGGCGGGTTGGCGCCGCTTTACGCCACGCTGGCTGAACTTGCCGATGCACCGGATCTGCCCGATGCGGTGAAGGCGGCGGTCGATACCATACTGGCCTTCCGCCTCGATGAGGACAACGTGACGCCAGCGCGGGTGGCCGAGGCAATCCGCTCATCGGGCGTATTCCATGAGGCGGTGGCCGCCGGC
Organism: Pseudomonadota bacterium; assembly: GCA_018262505.1. GTDB lineage: Bacteria > Pseudomonadota > Alphaproteobacteria > Rhizobiales > Pleomorphomonadaceae > Pleomorphomonas. Next base: position 6,940 of record JAGSYV010000059.1, on the reverse strand, counting down.
AAAATGGCCGCGGCGTTGCCGCCGGCCGTCCGGCAGGCGCTTGGTGACGTGGCGACGGCAGACGGGCAGGCAGCGGCACGTCCTGTGACATTGCCTTCCACGCCCATGATGCCGACCGCAACCGCAACCCAGGTTTCAGCCCTGCCAGCCAACGCCTCACCGCCACCAACTGCCCCGACGCCTGCATCCGCCGCTGCGCAAGCCTACGGACGGCAGGGGGGCTCGCCGCCCATCACGACCGCGCCCGTCGTTCCACCGCGTAGCGACAATGCGCCCGGTCCGACCATTACGCCAAATACATCAGTTGGGATCGCTTCGGCAGCCGGCCCCGTCGCACCGCCGGCAACTCTCGCCGCGCCACAGTCAACGAGCACGGCTCTCCCGCCGACGAGCGTTGCCACGGTGCCTGTGCCGACCTCGGCGGCTGGAGAGGCGCCACCGATGATCGCTACGACAGCGATCGCCTCTGAAGCCCCGTTGCCGCCCGCAGTTGGAAATGTGCCCCAAGGGGCAGCGGCGGCACAAATTCAGACGGTCTCTGGAGGTCAGCAAGCCCAACCGGCCCCGTCGATCAACCAGGGAGCTGAGCCGGCCCCATTGCCGTCTCCTGTTTTTCAAGGGGTGCCGGCAACGCCGACGGCTGTCGGCCAACACGCAGAGCCGCTGGTCCCGGCTTCAAACCCTGCGCCTCCCTCACCAGCGTCGGCCGCGCTACCAACCGCCGATCCGTCAGACGCGCGGGTATCAACCCGGCCTTCACTGACGGTTCCAACCGCCCAGGCATCCGCGGCGTCTCGCTCGTTTGCGCCATGGACGCCGGGTCGACCATTCACGCCCACCGCACCGGCGCCATCTTCTCCGGCGCCTGCCGGATCGTCCGGTGATGTCGGTCGTCCCGCGTCACCTTCGCCGGCTGCTCCGGCCGGTGGCGAAATCGTCAGTCCTCGTGCCGCCGGTGACCGAGCTCCCTTCGTGCCCTCCGCGGTGGAGAACCTGCCGAATGCCCCGCCTGAGCCGGTCGTGATACGAGTGCCGGCTGGTCCGGGGGCGCCCTCTCACGCGCAGAATGCACCAACGCTGCCGGGTGCCGGACAACCTTCCGCCGCGTCGGTCTTTTCGTCTGAGCCCGCGTCAGTACCTGTGCTGGGGCAGCGTGCGTCCCCGTCTCAATCCGAGCCTGCGCCGCAATCCCGTCCGGCAGCGCCCGCCGGCGGCGAAATCTCCGCGGCGCCCCCCCGGCCGCTCGCTCAGCAGATATCTCAGCCCACCGTGACCATGCCTCTGATGGCTGGTGTCGATCTCAAAGGCGCGTTGGAAGTCCTGCGTCGTGAGCTGATCACCTGGCTTGGCCGCAATGCCGACGTGATGGCCAGTCTTGACGGTGCCAGCGGCGATACCGTAGCGCCCCGCATCGAACGGCCACCGCCGCCACGCAAGAGTAGTCCTGTTCGCGGCCAGCCAGCCGTTCTGCTTCCGGATGGCGACGAGAGCGAGACGACATCGACCGAAACATTGGCTGGCCGCGCGCTCGGCGAAGCGGAGCGCTCCCTGTCGCGCGTCTTCCTGCATCAGGCGGCAACCGCCGAGAACCGTGACATGAAAGCCGCCCAGCCGACGCAGGCGTTGATGCTGGAAATCCCCATTGTCGGGCCGAACGGCACATCGGTGGCTCAGCTTCGCATCGAGCGCGACGATCATGCCCCGAACGAACCCGGCGCACCGCCGCGTCGGGTCTTTCAGGTGGATATCGCCTTCGATATCGCGCCCCTCGGGCCGGTCGCCGTGCGTGTAGGATTGATGGATGGACGGCGTGTGGCGGTCGGTGTCTGGTGCGAGAGCGACGACGGCCTGGTCCGGATGGAAGCGGAGCGCGAGAATATCGTGCTGGGCCTCGAACAGGAGGGCATGGTCGTGGCCGGTGTCGATCTGCATCGCGGGCATCCGGCCGAAGGCCACGACGAGACGGCTGTTGCGCCCAGCCACCGCCTGGATCTTCAGCTATGAGCGACAAGGACATCCGCAAGGCTGTGGCGCTGCAATATGCCGCGCCGGGGGCGCCGAAAGTGGTCGCAACGGGCAAAGGCGCCATCGCCGAGGCGATCGTCGAGAAAGCCCGGGAAGCCGGTGTGCCGGTCGAGGAAAATCCGGCCCTCGCCGACGCGCTATCGACGCTGAAGCTCGACGAGACGATTCCGGTCGACCTTTATAAGGCGGTGGCGGCGGTGATCGCCGCCGTGTTGCGGGCGGCGAAAAAAGCCTGACGCGAGTGGACAAGCCGCCGATGAGGAGCTCTGACAATGGCATGAAGACGCGGTGACGGCGATTGCACAGCCGCCGCTAAATGCCTAATGTTCCGCCGATTTTGTAAAGGACGAGGACTGAGCCGCCGATGCTGAAGTATCTTCTTGTCGCCGCTTCTCTTGCATTCGTCGGGCCAGCCAGTGCCGCCGATGTCACAACGCCGGTGCGTGCCATCATGGATGTGGCGACCGCCTTATGGTCCAGTGGGGACGGCGAGGCGGGCGACTATTTCGACGAGGCCCACATCGGCAACTTCAGCAAGACCATGCGCGCCCTCTACACAGAGGCGACCAAGCATCCCGCCTTCGACACGGAAGACGGAACGGGCAGTCCCTTCGACTACGATCCGATCGTCCTCGGGCAAGATGGTTGCCCATTGGAAGGGCTGACCTTCCAGGTGGGAAAGAAGGACGGCGCCGCCACCGATGTTGTGGCCCGCTTCAAGCATTTCTCCTGCATGGATGGTGCGTCCGACGAGGAGCGCAACGCCGTTTCAGAAGTTCATTTTCGGGTGATTTCGGAAAACGGTCGGCCAGTGATCTCCGACGTCGCCTCGGGCGAGGGGGACGACCACTATTCACTCGCCCAAGCGCTGAAGGAAATCCTGGCGCAATGATCCCGACATTTGCTCCGACGCTGGTATCGGGCGAAAGCAAATGTCGGAGTCGAACCGCTGTCCGTTGATCACGGGATCACCGGACCTTTCGACTATTTACACGCCCCGGCCGTCCCAGCTTCCCAAGGCTTCGATCACGGCGAGAACCTCAGCGTGCCGGCGCACCACCGTCTCGGCGCCGGCGTCCATCAACGCCTCGGCGTGCCCCGGCCAGGAATGCGCCCCGCCGGTGAAGCCGATCGCCCGCATGCCAGCCCTTACGGCGGCGGTCACGCCGGCGAACGAATCCTCAATGACGATCGTCTCGGCAGGATCGGCGCCGAGTTCGCGGGCGGCGTGGAGGAAAACGTTGGGATCGGGTTTGCCTTTGCGGGTTCCGACCTCGCCAGCCGAGAACACATAGGGCTTGAAGCGGTCGTAGAGGCCGGCGCTGGTGAGCGCCCGCTTGAGATAGGCCGAGTTTGCGTTGGAGCCGACGCATCGCGCCCCGTCGAGCGCATCGAGCAACTCAACGATTCCAGGCACCGCCTTGACGTGCACGATGCGCCGGTCGAACTCCGCCTGGATGCGCTCTTTGATGCGGCCGCTCACCGGCAGCCCGGTTTCCTCGGAGAGAATCGCCTCCATCTCGCCACTGGCCAGGCCCGCGAAACGCGACGTCACTTCATCGGCTGTGATGGCGAAGCCCTCGTCGTTGAGCACGTCCGCGGTCACCGTCGAGGAAATGATTTCGGAATCGATGAGCACGCCATCGCAGTCGAAAATAGTAAGCATGAAATGATCCAGGTTCGGTGTGGCCATAGAAGGCCAAAGCTTGAGTGGAAGCGGCGCAGACCTATTGGAAGGCCGTTTCCATGAAGGAACGCAGCTTGCGCGAATGCAGCCGCTCCGGTGCCATTTCGCGCAGCTTCTCCATGGCGCGAATACCGATGGTCAAGTGCTGGCTGACCTGGCGTCGGTAGAAGGCGCTCGCCATGCCCGGCAGCTTCAGCTCGCCATGCAATGGCTTGTCAGAGACGCAGAGCAGCGTGCCGTAAGGCACGCGGAAGCGGAAGCCGTTGGCGGCAATCGTCGCCGATTCCATGTCGAGGCCAATGGCGCGCGACTGCGAGAAGCGCTGTACCGGTTCGCGCTGATCGCGCAGTTCCCAGTTGCGATTGTCGATGGTGGCGACGGTGCCGGTGCGCATGATGCGCTTGAGTTCGAGATCCTTGAGGCCGGTGACCTCGGCGACCGAACCTTCCAGCGCCACCTGGATTTCGGCCAGCGGCGGGATGGGGATCCATAGCGGCAGGTCGGCGTCGAGCACATGGTCGTCGCGTACGTAGCCATGGGCCAGCACGTAATCGCCGAGCGCCTGACTGTTTCTGAGACCGGCGCAATGGCCGAGCATCACCCAGGCATGCGGCCGCAGAACGGCAACGTGGTCGGTGATCGTCTTGGCATTCGAGGGACCTACGCCGATATTGACCAGCGTAATGCCCGAGTGATCCTCGCGGACGAGGTGGTAGGCCGGCATTTGCGGCAGGCGCTGCAGTTCCTCGCCCTCGGTTGGCGCGGCCTCGCCGAGCGGCGTCACCTGGTTGCCCGGCTCGACGAAGGCGATGTAGTCGCTCTCACCGGATGCCATCATCTCGCGGGCACGGGCGGCGAACTCATCGACGTAGAACTGGTAGTTGGTGAACAGCACGAAGTTCTGGAAGAACCGCGGCGAGGTCGCCGTGTAGTGCTGCAAGCGGTGCAGGGAGTAGTCGACGCGCGGCGCCGTGAAGGGGGCCAGCGGCAGCGGATCGCCAATCTTGGGATCGAGCGTGCCGTTGACGATGGCGTCGTCGGTGACGGCGAGGTCGGGCACGTCGAACATGTCCCGCAACGGGCGCGGCAGCGTGTCCATCAACGCGCCTTCGACGTAAGCTCCTTCATAGAAGGCGAAATGCAGCGGGATCGGCAGCGAACTCTCGCCGATCTCGACCGGTGCGTCGTAGTTGCGGATGATCACCGTCAACTGGTCGATGAGATAGGTGCGGAACAACTCGGGGCGCGACACGGTGGTCTCGTAGACGCCGGGGCCACTGAATTGGCCGTAAGACAGGCGCGAATCGGCGCGGCCATGTGTGTCGGTCGATACCCGGATCAGCGGGTAATAGGCGCGAATACGCCCCTCGGGAACCGAGCCCTGCACCACCGCCTCGAAAGACGAGCGGAGGAAGGCTGTATTGCGGGCGTAGATTTCGATGAGGCGATCGACAGCGGCCTCCGCATCGCGGAAGCTCGTCATGGGAAGGCGGGGGGGACTATCGATGAAAACGGGAGCCGGGCGCTCGGATGCGATCATGTCGGTCTCTTGCAGTACGTGCCCGTCAGGTTGCGCACCCTCGGGCTGGTACCGCAAGGTCAATACCACAAGATGACGGCGAAGAAAGTCCCGTTTGTTCAAGCCGCGGGACAATTGCTGGAAGCCGCGCTAGGCGCCTTCCTACCGAACTCCACCGCGCAAAGCGGGCGGAGTCGCCGTTTGCGCCCAAGATGGACAGTGAATGCAGCTTCCCTTACCCAAGGTCGGGCCGGCGGCCATTCCGGATCATCGGAACATGCGGACCGGCGCTTTCGTCGAGCCGACCGAGGAGGCGGACATCGTCATGCACCTCGACGGCGCGGGCGTAGGGCATGAACCCCATGTGCATATAGAAGGGCAGGGCCTGCGGGCTGTCGAAGTGGCACGTATGCAGCCAAAGGCGCTTCACACCCGGTCGCGCAAAGGCCATGTCGATCGCTTCCTGCATCATCCAGCCACCGATGCCACCGCCGACCGCGTCGGGCACCAGCCCGAAGAAGGATATCTCGGTCTCATCCGGCGCGGAGAGGTTCATTTCGACGATTCCCATGCGCCGGCCACCCGTCATCGGGCACCAGGAGCGCATGTAGGGCGCGGCGAGTTTTGCCTCAAGTTCTTCGCGCGGCATCAGGAGACGTGAACTCCACAGCCACTCCCAACCGATCTCCCGGTAGAGGTCGAGAAAGGCGTCGGTGTCCCAGCGGTCGATCGGCTCCAGAACATAGCCCGCAGGCGCCGGCCTGCGGGACCCGCTGGGCCGTCGGGTCATCTCGACAAAAGTGACGAGGCTGGCGAGCTTGCCGGGGGCGAGGGCGTGGTAGCCGTCAGGAAGGAACGATGTTTCAGTCATGGCTTCCGTCTTTAGCGGAAGCGGTTGCCGGCCGGAAGAGCGACCTCGTAAAGCGAGCCGTCAGCCTGCCCTCACGCCGCCTGTCGGGTGATGGCACTGTAGGCGGCGTTGATGGTAGCCATCCGCTCGGTTGCGACCCGAATGAAGTCGGCCGGCAGACCGCGCGCTTGCAGGCGGTCAGGGTGGTGCTCGGCGACAAGGCGCCGCCAAGCCTTCTTTACCGCCTCACTGTCGGCATCTGGCGGCAAGCCAAGCACGGCATAGGGGCAGCGGGCGTCCTCGCCAACGTGGCGGGCAAAGACGCGATGGAAGGCCGCTTGCGGCAGGCGGAAGATGGCCGCCACCGTCTCGAGGAAGACGAGTTCATTATCGAATATCCTCAAGGGTCTCCATGTCGGCTTCATAGAGCGCATGGATCCGCTCGGCATAGTATTCGTAGCCAGCGATGTCCTGCTTGGCCAGATTGAAGAGCCGTGCGACGTGGCGTTTTTCTTCCGGCGGCACCTGGAAAAGTCGTTCGACAACGGCGACCTCATCGGCGGTGACGACGCCGTCGGCCTTGGCCATTTTGGCGGCCAGCGCGATCATCGCAGAGGTGAACGCCACCCCGCGACGCGCCTCGGGTGACAACGTCTCGCGCAGCACGTCGACCACGCACTGGAAGACACAGGTAACCGCATCGGGAATGCGAGAGATGACGGCGGAGAATTGCTGCCAGAAGGTCATGATGAAACAACCATACGGCATAACCGCTATCCTGGCGAGGTCGAAGGCCGCCGATCACGCCCTTCACACTAGGATTTGACCGGTTCGGTCAATGAAACCTCTCACCACTCAG
>JAGSYV010000058.1 GCA_018262505.1 Pseudomonadota bacterium | reverse complement strand
CCTCACCGCCGATTACGGCAAGGTCGGCGCCGACGCGCTCGTCCGCTTCCTCGGCCAGGGCCGCGACGCCGCCGCCCTCAAGGACGTTGAAATCGGCTCCACCGACGGCAACGGCTTCCAGAACGACGGCGACAACGAGATCACCGGTCTGCATGTGTCGGATGGCGACGCGTCGGTCGAAGGCCTGATCGGCACCAAGTCCCCGACGCCGTTCAAGGACGGCTGGCGCGTGTTCTACACCCACCAGCACGGCAACAACGTCACCTATGAGATCGTCTCGGCCAAGTGATGCTTGAGCTTCTTCGGTGAAATCGAGCCCGCCCGCGATACCGCGAGCGGGCTTTTGCCTGTCAAGCATCTGAGGGGTGCCTGATGCATCCGCCAGCAATTTCTCGTCCTGAGGTCCTGCGCCTAAAGCGCAGGATGACAGATTTATAGTTATGAAACAAAAGCCTAGCCGCGGATCGCTGCTATCAAACTGTCATCCTGGCGAAGGCCAGGACCTCAGGCAGGATGGAACAAGCGGTTTTTATCGGGTTCCAATCCGAAGACCTGTCTTCCCGGCCGACGCTATACACCGGCAACGGCCACCTACTTCGACGGCAGGCAGGGGTTCACGTGATCAGGCGTCACATTCCCGACCAGAACATCCTTCCAATAGGGAATGTGCGGGTCCGGGCCGCCGATAGAGGCGTCGTATGTCGCCCGGTCCAAGGTTATCTGACTTCCCTGCGTTGATAGGGCGATCATATTCTTGCTGTCGACATATATGGCACTCAGCCGCGCCGGGCAGAAGTACTTCTGATCGTCCTTGGTGGCATACCACCCCGCCAATCCCGACTTGCCTCTCGTGAACTTGCCGACCTTGAAGCCGTCCTGCACCAGACTATCCATCGACTTGGCGCTGGCAATCGATGGCGCCGCCAGCATTCCCAACGCCGCGACAATCCAGAATACACTGCGAAACCGAATACCCACTCGCTCCTCCCGTTGGTTCGTCGTGGCAGCGCCCGCGTCAGCGGGTCACGCCCATGGCCTTGAGCCGTTCCTTGCGGACACGAACAACCTCGTCCCAGGCGAGGCGCCAGATCTTCCTGTCAAGTTCCAGTAAAAAGTCACCGACCTTGTCAGAGGGCATACCATCCGCTCTGGCGCGCATCTCGAACAGCAGCTGTTCCGCCTGGCAGTCGCTCTCGCCAGCCATGATCGGCACATCGAGGTCGTCATTCTTGAACCATTGCGGGTTGTCAAAAGCCCGCTTTCGCGCATGTTCGACGGCGCAATCGACGTAGGTTTGGGCTTCCGGATACTTGGAGGCGGAAGCCAACATGATTCTGGGCGACGTGACGCACGATGTGAGAGCGAGACAGCCGGCCAGCGCAAGGCCAGTAAAACCAAATTTAGCCACGAGTTTCCCCCAAATTTGATCCCCATGGGCCGCCATATTGGCCACCGCCGAGCGGGGCGGCTGCGGCGGCACACCGTCGCGTCAGTGGATCTTGCCCTCGGCCTTGAGCTGAGCCAGGCGAATACGGGAAAACTCGTCCCAGGCGAGGTCCCCAGCCTTGGTTCGAAGTTCCACTATCAGGTCGTTAAGCCTGATATCGGACAAGCCATTCGCCTTGACGTGCGCCCTGAATGGCTTCTCGAGCGGCTCGCAATCCCCATACGCACCGATGTTCGCGTCATAGACGTCCATGTTCTTCAACTGCCGCCCCTTAGCCAAAGCCCGCGTTCGCGTGTGAGCGACGACGCAATCGACGTATGCGTTGGCCTCCGGATAATCGAAGGCGGACGGAAGAAGATGGCTTCCAGACGTCGTATTGCAGGATGTCAGAGCGAGACAGCCGGCCAGCGCAAAGCCGGTGAAGCCGAGTTTGGCCACGAAATTTCCCCCGAATTTAGTCCCCACGGCGGCCCTATCCGCCGCTTCCCTTCATAAGCTACCTATGAAGCAGACAAATCCAGGTTTGCATAGTCCGTGAATTCAATCGGATCGGGTGTCGTTCCGATTGGTGTTGCGCGGTGTAGGGTGCACGGTGGAGCTTCGAGCACCCACCAGCACGGCGACAACGTCACCTACGAGATTGTCTCGGCCAAGTAACGCCAGAGCTTTTCCGGTGAAATCCGGTTCACCGGAAAAGCTATATCTCTTTGTTTTTCAGAGCCTGATCTGAAACTCGCTGGTGTGAGGCAGAACTCTACGCTAGCTGTCCACACCAGTAGAATTTCCAGTCAGGCTCACCACTTCATCTCGCCCTTGAGCACCTTCGAGCCGATATCCAGCGCGACGCCCATCTCCAAGCCGGGGAAGCGGGCTTCCATGGCGGCTTTCAGCGCGGCGGCATCAGTGGCCTTGGGCAGCTCTTCCTCGAAGGCCAGCAGATAGGCCTTGGTGTGGGCGACGCCCGAGAGGTCGGTGGCGGCGTTCGCCACCATGTGCGCCGGCACGACGACGGCCGGCTTCAAGGCGGCGATCTCGTCGAGCGCGGCGATCCAGGCGGCGCGCCCTTCCCGGGTGGGGGTGTCGGCCAGCCAGACATGCACGCCGGAGAAGATCAGCACGCCGCCGAACACCGCCTTGAGCGACGGCGCCCAGAGATAGCGGCGGTTGTCGAGGCCCTTGGCGGTGACGATCTCCACCGCTTCGCCGTCAACGCTGAGGCTGGGGCCGTCGAAGGCTTCCGGTATCACGATGTCGGCCAGCGTCTGCGGGCCGTTGTCCTTGAGCATCGGGCCCCAGAGCGCCAGCTTGCCCTCGATATTGCCCTTGATGGCGGAGAGCGTCGCCGAGGCGGCCAGCACCTTGGCATCGGGGAAGGCCTCGTGAATCGGCTTCAGCGAGAAGTAATAGTCGGGGTCGGACTGGCTGATGTAGATGGTCGTCAGTTTCTTGCCGCTCGCCTTGATGGCGTCGATCAGCGGGCGGCTGTCGGAATAGCCGAAGCCGGCGTCGATCAGCAGCGCCTCGGTCGGGCCGGTCACCAGAACCGGCGCGCGGAAGAAGCCGTTGGGGCCGGCCGGGAAATGCTTGAAGGCAAGCTTGGCTTCCCCGGCGAGGGCGAGGCTGGCCGGCGCCATGGCGACGGCGCCAAGGGCAATGCCGGTCTTCATGATCTGTCTGCGCGAAAGCATGGTGGGGCTCCGTAAGGCTGAAAGGTGAAAGCGCTGGGCCTTGGATCAGGCGGCCTGCAAATGCTGGGTGAGCTGTTCGAAGCTGCCGAACAGGGCATTGCCACGCAGCGGGCGGCGTCCAGCGCCATCCTCGACCACCAGCGAGGGCACGCCCTCGAAGCCAAAGCGCTGGAACTCGGCGCGGGCGGCGGCGACGCGGCCCTCATAGGCGGCCAGCAGATCGACATCCGGCGTGCGAACCCGGCTCGCCGCCTTGGCCAATCCGGCTTCATCCAGAATGTCGGCCACCACGGCGCGATCGGTGATGTCGCGGCCATCCCGCCAGCGGGCGGCCTGCAGGCGCTTCAGAGTATCGATCTCGCGGGCGCCGTCCTCGAGGCCGGCGGCGATGACGCCGAGGGTGGAGAGCGCGGAATCGAGAAGGCTGCCCTCGGCGCCCAGCACCTTGAGACGATAGTCCTCGGTAAACGGCTGGCTGGTCAGGCGGCCGATGCGCTGGTCGCTCTGCCAGGCATAGGCGGCGAACGAGGCGTCCATCGGCCGCGCCCCGGCGCCGGCGAACAGGCCGGTCGGCGCGAGGTTCACCCTGACGCCATCAAGGCCGGCGAGCCGTTCGAGGGCCGGGCCGGCGCCATAGCACCAGCCGCACAGGGGATCGAAAAGATAGGTGATCTGCATGGTCGTCTCCGAACTGTCTGAACGGAGACATACCGGACGCCTCGATATCGATAAATGGCACCCAATCTGACATACTGTATGTCAGAAACGCACAATTGAGCAGGCCATGGAACCCATCAACCTCAACCGCCTCGCCTATTTCGCCGCCGTGGTCGACACCGGCTCGTTCACCAAGGCCGCCGATCGCCTCGGCATCACCAAGACGGTGGTCAGCCAGCAGGTCGCCAAGCTGGAGGCCGAACTGAAGACCAGCCTGCTCGTGCGCACCACCCGGCGCGTCGAGCCGACGGAGGCCGGCCGCCGGCTGCACGCCCGCTGCGTCATGATCCTGCGCGAGGCGGAGGACGCCGTCGAGGAGTTGGCCGAAGCCAACACTGAGCCCACCGGCATCCTGCGCATCGCCGCCCCCAACGACTACGGCACCTCGACCATCGCCCCGCTGGCCGCCAAATTTGCCGCCCGCCATCCCGGCTGCGCCGTCGATCTCGTGCTGTCCGACGCCCGGGCGGATCTGATCGCCGGCCAGTTCGACCTGTCGATCCGCGTCGGCTGGCTCGACGATTCCAGCCTGCAGGCGCGGCGGATCGGCAGCTTCCGCCAGTTGCTGGTGGCCTCGCCCGCCTTTGCCGCCACCATCGACGCCGACGGGCCGGACGGCCTCGCCTTGCTGCCGTTCATCGCCAACAGCGCGCTGCGCGAGCCGCTGCTCTGGCACTTCAGCAAAGGCGATTTCGAGCGCCGCGCCGTGCGCATGCGTCCGGCGCTCACCGTCAACGCGACGCCAGCCGTGCTGGCCGCCGCGCTGGTCGATGGCGGGCTGGCCGTGCTGCCCGACTTCCAGGCCGCCGATCCCATCGCCACCGGCCGACTGGTTCAGGTTCTGCCGCAATGGACCCTGCCGTCGGGCGGCATCCACGCCGTCTACCCGGCCGCCCGCTTCCGCCCCACCAAGGTCACCGCCTTCGTCGCCATGCTGGTGGAAGAGATACGGGCAGCGTGAGGCTTGCCACTTCGGCCCGAGGTCCTCGCGCTCACGCCCCCAGGCCGGCCACCACCGACGCCAGCTCCGGCCGGACCGATAGCGCTGCCGCCGCTTCCCACACCGCCGAGATCCTTTCGGGCGGCGTCTGCCTGAGATCTGCCACCACCTGGGCCGGGCGGCCGGCCAGCACGACGATGCGGTCGGCAAGGCTGACGGCTTCGGTGAGATCGTGGGTAACGAACAGCACCGCCACGCCGGTTTGCCTGACAAGGCGGCGCACCTCGACCTGAAGGTTGCGCCTCAGCCCCAGGTCGAGCGAGGCGAACGGCTCGTCCATCAGCACCAGATCGGCGCCGGTGGCAAAGGCGCGGGCAATGGCCACGCGCGCCCGCATGCCGCCCGACAACTGCTCCGGCCGCTTGCCCATGTCGCCGTCGCCGAACCCCAGACGCCCCAGCCAGGTGGCCGCCACCTCGGCGCGCCGGGCGGGATCGAGCCGTTCCAGGACCATCGCGACATTGCTCAGCGCCGTCGCCCAGGGCATCAGGCGCGGCTCCTGAAACACCATGGCGGTGCTGGCAAATCCGTTGACCACCGCGCCCGACCCCGGCTTGATCAAGCCGGCCGACAGGCGCAGCACCGACGTCTTGCCGACGCCGGACACCCCGAGCATGACCACCAGTTGCCCGGCCGACACGGTGAGGTTCAGCGTCTCAAGCACCGGCTCCTCGCCAGGCGACCAGGTCACCTGATCGAACCGCAGCATCAGCTCCGCTCCCTGACATAGCCGATGCCGACGCAGGTGGGACCGCCCTCACGCGCCGCCTGACCGGACGCCCGGTTGCCGCGAATCCAGCGCCTCAGCGGGCCAAGCAGCAGGCCGTCGGTCACCAGCAGGAAGATCACCACCAGCCAGATCCAGGCCATGGCCTCGGCAAGATCGAGATGGGCGCGCGCAGTGGAAAAGGCGCCGCCGACGCCGCTGCCATCGCCCAGCACCTCGGCGGTGAGCGCCACCTTCCAGGCCAGCGCGAAGGTCGTCGACAGGGCCGGTGCCACATGCACGGCCAGTTCCGGCAGCAGTAGGCGAAACAACCGGGTGCGGCGCGACAGCTTGAACACCTCGGCCATCTCGATCAGGCCGCGGTCGCGCGCCTCGACGCCCTGCAGCGTCGAAGCGAACAGGATCGGCGCCGTGGTCACCGTCACCGTGAACAGCGGGCTCCACAGGCCGGGGCCGAACCACAACAGCGCCAGCACCACCCAGGCCACCGGCGGAATGCCGAGAATGGCGGTGGCGGCCGGCCGGAGCGTCGCCCCCACCGATCGTCGCATGCCACCGGCAAGCCCCAGGAGAAAGCCGATCAGTGCCCCCAGAACGGCGCCGCCGACCGCGTGCAGCAAGGTGACCGCCAGTTCGCGGCCAACGCTGCCCGAGGCAAACAAGCCGAGAAAAGCCTCGGCCGTTTCGCTCAGCGACGGCAATACGAACGGCCCGGAAACCCGGTTCACCAGGCTCCAGCCGACCATCAGCAGCACAAGGCCGAGGGTGCCGAAAAGCCAGTCGCCGCCGTTTCGGTCCCTCAGGCGCGGCATCATCCCGGCAGGTCCATGTAGAAGTCGTCGGGCGGCAGCTTGCCGTCGAGCGACGCCGGCTCGAGGTCGAGCAGCGTCTGGTAAAAGCCCACCAGTTCGGACTTCACCGAAGCGGCCGACACGACGTCGATGTTGAAATGGTCGAACGCCTTTTCGAAGACCTGCGGCTTCATCTCCATGGTCTTTTCGGCCAGCGCGGCGGCGGCTTTCCGGTCGGCGAACACATGCGCCTTGGACGCCGCAAGTCCGGCACCGAGCGCGGCGACCACCTCGGGCGCCGTGTCGATCAGCTTCTGGTGCAGCGCGATGCCGACCATGGGAATGCGCGCCTTGCCCTTGTGGGCGCCCCAGACGTCGTTGAGATCGAAGGCCCGGCTCAGCACCCGCCCCTTCTGTCCGGCCATCATGATGGCGGCGGTGGCTGGCGGCTCCGAGAGAACGGCGGTGTCCACCTTGCCGGCCGCCAACAGTTGCGCCGCTTCCATGGACGTCTGGACGTATTGCAGGTCGAAGTCCTTGTCGGGGTCCATGCCTTCCATGCGGGCGATGGCGCGGAACACCAGGTCGGGCATGTCGTGGCGGAAGAAGCACTGCACCGTCTTGCCGGCGAGGTCGTGCATGCTCCTGATCTTGGCATCGGCGGTGACCACCGACAGATGGCCCATGCCGATGATCGCCACAAGCTTCAGCGGCATGCCGCGATTGGCAAGGTTGGCCGGCACGTGGCTCGGTGTGGAATAGAGCAGGCTGGTTTCCGAAACGATCGCCGCCCGGAGCTCGTCGGTGGTGTGCCACAGGCGGAAGCTGGCGCCCGGCGCCACCTTGTCCAGGCCGCCGTTGGCCACCAGATCGGCCAAAACGATCGACGCCCCGTTTGGGGCGCCAAGCACTTGCAGTCCAGCAAGCGAACCGGCAAAGGCCGACCTGCTTAAGCCCAGCGAGGCCAAGGCCATTCCGGCGCCGATAAAGGCGCGCCGCGTCGTGACAACCATTGCAATCTCCTGTTGCGGGAGGGGCAAGGCAAGCCGATCCCGTTCCTTCGCCAATCGGCCTGACCGATGGCAACGGCGCATAAAACCTCGGAAATTCGCTATACTATGAACTATATAACGCTGGAGAAACCGCAGCGTCAATCGCCGAGTCCCTCGCCGTAAAGCCGCCCGCTCGCCCCTCCGCGCGGCACGAGATCCGCAACAAAAAGGGCGCCGACTGTGCTTGGAGACCTATATCAGCCGTCCGCCCCATTCTGCCTGAGGTCCTCTGCCTGCGCAGAGGATGACACCTATGGGAGGGCGTACAAACCGCTACGTGTTTGTTTCATATATATAAATTGCCATCCTCCGCGAAGGCGGGGGACCTCGGGCCGGAAAGGGCACGGGGGAAATATAGGGCCCCGCCCGTGCTTGGAGACCTATATCGGCCATCCGCCCCATTCTGCCCGAGGTCCTCTGCCTGCGCAGAGGATGACACCTTATGGGAGGGCGCGCAAACCGCTACGCGTTTGTTTTATATATATAAATTGCCATCCTCTGCGCAGGCAGAGGACCTCGGGCAGAATGGAGCCCTCGGCCGATATCAATCTCCAGAACCCACCGATGACAAAAGGGCGCGGCCATGGCGGCGGCGCCCTTCGTCATTCGTCGCCCAAGAGATTGGCGATGCCGTCAGACCGCCTTGGCGGCGGCGCGGACGTTGTCGGCCGACCAGGCGCCGGCGCCAGCGGCGGCGATGTACAGGAAGATGAAGCAGAACAGGATGGCCGACTCGCCATGGTTCACGGCCGGCCAGAAGCTACTCGGCGCATGGGCCATGAAATAGGCGATGGCCATTTCGCCCGAGGCGATGAAGGCGGCGATGCGGGCATACAAGCCGGTGATGATCAACAGCCCGGCAATGATCTCGATGGCGCCGGCCACCACGATCAGCGTCGGCAGCGGGCCATCGCCCATTCCCATGCCCACCGGGAAGGAGAAGAACTTCATGGTGGCGTGCTCAAGGAACAAGAGCGCGGTGATGACGCGGAGGACGGCGAGGGCGCGCGGGCCCCAGACGGATGTATCAAGCATGGGAGGTCTCCAGGGTGGTTAGGTTTGTGGGGTCAAGGGGGGCAGGTTTTCAGGCAGCCTCGGGCACTTTTCCAAAACGGAAACTCGACGCGGTCAGCCCGCCGAAGAAATCCGTCTGATGGTATGTGACAGCCCCCAGCTCGCTTTCGGCGGCGCCCACCACCACCATCAGCGGGATCAGGTGGTCTTCACGCGGATGGGCGGCGCGGGCGGCCGGCGCCTTTTCCCAGCCGATGAGGCGTTGGGTGCGCGCCTCGCTCGATCCCTCGACCAGCGTTTCCGTGAGCCAGGCGTCGAAGCGGCGCGACGGCTCGTGCCCGCTGGTGCCGCGCATGGCCGGCAGGTTGTGATAGCTGAGGCCGCTGCCGACGATCAGCACGCCCTCATCGCGCAAGGGTGCCAGCGCCCGGCCCACCGCCAGATGCAGCGCCGGATCGAGGCTGGCATCCAGCGACAGCTGCACCACCGGCACGTCCTCGTCGGGGTAGAGCGGCTTCAGGATGGAGAAGGTGCCGTGGTCGAAGCCGCGCGTCGGATCGAGCGTCGCCTCGATGCCGCCAGCGCTGAGCAACTGCCGCACGCGCCCCGCCAATTCCGGCGAGCCGGGCGCCTTGTAGGCGATGTGGTAGAGATAGTCGGGGAAGCCGTAATAGTCGTAGACCATGCCCGGCTGGACGCCCGAGGAAATGGCCAGGCCCCGCGTTTCCCAATGGCCGGTGACCACCAGGATGGCCTTCGGCTTGTCGCCGAGCTCAAGGCGCATGTCGACGAGCGAGCGCTCCAGCACATCGAAATTGCGGCGGAACTCGCCGGTCATGTAGGGCCAGGGGCCACCGCCATGGCTGATGAAATAGGTGGGGAGTCGGGAAGCGGACATCGGGATCGCCCTTGAGAGGGAATGAACGGCGTCGCCGCCGCTCTTGTTGTCCGAAGATTGATCTTTTCCCAAACAAGGATCAATCTGCCGAATATTGAAGAACCATTTCCCCAATGTTGATGATCAGGTGTTGATGATCCATGGACACATTGACCAGCCTCCGGGTGTTCTGCGCCGTCGCCGAACTCAAGAGCTTCACCGCCGCCGCCGACCGCCTCGGCGTCTCGCCGGCCATGGCGAGCAAGCACGTCTCGCAGTTGGAAAGCCGGCTCGGCAGCCGCCTCCTCAACCGCACCAGCCGGCGCGTCAGCCTCACCGAGGCCGGCACGCTGTATTTCGCCCAGACCCGGCAGATGCTTGAGAGCCTCGATGAGGTGGAGGCGGCGATCGGCAACGCCACGCTGGCGCCGCGCGGCATCCTCAAGCTCAGCGCCCCGGTGTGGATCGCCAGCACTTTCTTCGTCGACCGGATGGCCGACTACAACCGCCGCTACCCCGACGTCTGCCTCGACCTCGACCTCTCCGGCCGCATCGTCAACCTGGTCGACGAGGGCTTCGACCTCGCGCTGCGCGCCACCCAGCCCGACCGACTGGACCCCGGCCTGATCGCCCGGCCGATCATGGACATCGACTTCCGCCTGATGGCCTCGCCCGACTATCTCAAGCGCACCGGCCGCCCCCTGGAGATCGACGATCTCAACGGCCACGCCATGCTGCGCTTCAGCGGCATCAACCCCGGCGACAGCCTGATGCTGCGGGGTCCGGACGGACCACGCAAAGTCGCCCTCCGCGTCGTCATGCTGAGCGAAAACGAAACGGTGCTCCACCTGTCCGCCCTCGCCGGCATGGGCATGGTGTTCCTGCCCACCTGGATGGCCGCCGCCGACATCGCGGCAGGGCGGCTCGAACTCATCATGCCCGACACCGTCAACCTCTCGGTGACCCTCTACGCCGTCTACCCCAGCCGCAAATACCTCTCGGCCAAGGTGCGGACGTTCGTGGATTTCATGACGGAGAGCGTCCGGCGGATGCCGGAGGTGTGAGAGCGCCAGAGCATCCCATCGATCAGCCTTTCATGCCGGCGAGATTCATCAGCAGGCGGAACATCAGCGCAACGACGCCGAGCGCCAGGATGCTGCCGGCCCAGATGGCGAAGAGCCAGCCGACGCGGCGGAACCACAGCCCCTTGGTCGCCTTTTCGCCGGCCATCAATGATACCCCTCGCCCGCCTTCACCTTGCCGCGGAACACGTAGTAGGACCACGCGGTGTAGGCGAGGATGAAGGGGATGATGAACAGCGCGCCCACCAGGGCAAAGCCCATGCTCTGGGGCGGCGACGCCGCCGCCCAGATCGAGATCCCCGGCGGAATGATGTTCGGCCACAGGCTGATCGCCAGCCCGGAATAGCCGAGGAACAACAGCGCCAGCGACAGCACGAAGGGCGCTGCGTGGGTCTCGCCGTTGAGCGTGTTGATCAGCAGCCGGCTCGCCAGCGCCACCAGCACCGGTACCGGCGCCAGATAGATGAGGTTGGGCAGCGAGAACCAGCGCACCGCGATGTCCGGATGGCCGAGCGGCGTCCAGATGCTGACCACGACGATCGAGACCAACACCGCCATCGTGATCGGCCGGCCGAGCTCGCGCATGCGCCGCTGCAGGCCGCCCTCGGTCTTCATCACCAGCCAGGTCGAACCGAGCAGCGCGTAGGCGATGACGAGGCCGAGCCCGGTGAACAGGCTGAACGGCGTCAGCCAGTCGAACACACCGCCGGCATAGGCGCCACTCTGCACCTCGAAGCCGTTGATGAACGCCCCGAGCGCCACCCCTTGCGAGAAGGTGGCGATATACGAGCCCCAGATGAACGCCTTGTCCCAGAACGGCTTGTGG
This sequence comes from Pseudomonadota bacterium, assembly GCA_018262505.1. Lineage (GTDB taxonomy): Bacteria > Pseudomonadota > Alphaproteobacteria > Rhizobiales > Pleomorphomonadaceae > Pleomorphomonas. The sequence goes on along the minus strand of JAGSYV010000058.1, from coordinate 29,249 downwards.
CTTTCGTCGGCCTTGAAGCGGAACTCGAAGGCGACGCCGCGCCAGATCAGCCCGGCCAGCATCAGCATCAGCGGCAGGTAGAGCGCGCTGAGGATCACCGCGTAGGCCATGGGAAAGGCGGCCATCAGGGCGGCGGCGCCCAGCACCAGCCAGGTTTCGTTGCCGTCCCACACCGGCGCCACGCTGTTGATCATCGTGTCGCGATCCTCGCGCTCGCGCACGAAGGGGAACAGGATGCCGATGCCGAGATCGAAGCCATCCATGATCACGTACATCATCAGGCCGAAGCCGATGACGATGGCCCACAGAAGAGGAAGATCGATGCCCATGGTTTATCCTCCTCAGTTGATCGACGGATCGATGTCGTCGGGCGCCGCCGACAGCGGCCGGGCCGGCCGTGGCGATTGGCCCGCCTCGTGCGGGGTGTGCTCGTCCTCGCTCTCGGCCGGGCCCTTGGCAATCAGCTTCAGCATGTAGCTGACGCCGGTGCCGAACACCGCGAAATACATGACGATGAACACGATCAGCGTCGCCGACAGCACCGGCGCCGAGTGGTTGGAGACGGCGTCCTTGGTGCGCATCACGCCATAGACCACCCACGGCAGACGGCCGATTTCCGTGGTGTACCAGCCGGCCAGAATGGCGATCAGCCCCGATGGCCCCATCGCCGTGGCAAAGCGCAGGAACCAGGGCTGTGCGAAGAAGGCGCCGCGCCAGCGCAGCCAGGCGCTCCAGACGCCGAGCAGCAGCATCAGCATGCCCAGGCCGACCATGACGCGGAACGACCAGAACACCACCGCCGAATTGGGCCGGTCCTCTTTGGGGAACTCGCTGAGGCCCTTGTACTGGCCGTCGAGGCTGTGGGTGAGGATGAGGCCGCCGAGCCGGGGAATTTCCAGCTTGTAGCGCGTCACCTCGCCCTCCATGTCCGGCAGGCCGAACAGGATCAGCGGCACGCCGGCGCCCGGCTCGTTGCGCCAGTGGCCTTCCATCGCCGCCACCTTGGCCGGCTGGTGCTCCAGCGTGTTGAGGCCGTGCAGGTCGCCGACGAAGATCTGCAGCGGCGTCACGATCAGCACCATCCACATCGCCATGGAGAACATGGTGCGGATGCGCGGCGTGTCGTTGCGCCTCAGAAGATGCCAGGCGCCGGACGCCCCGACGAACAGGCCGGTCGACAGGAAGGCTGCCACCACCATGTGGGCGAGGCGATAGGGGAAGGACGGGTTGAAGATCACCTTCAGCCAGTCGACCGGCACCACCACGTTGTTGACGATCTCATAGCCCTGCGGCGTCTGCATCCAGCTGTTGGAGGCAAGGATCCAGGTGGCGGAAATCAGCGTGCCGATCGCCACCATGATGGTGGCAAACAAATGCAGCCCCGGCCCCACCTTGTTCCAGCCGAACAGCATCACGCCGAGGAAACCCGCTTCCAGGAAGAAGGCGGTCAGCACCTCGTAGGCGAGCAGCGGGCCGGTGATCGAGCCGGCGAAGGAGGAGAAATAGCTCCAGTTGGTGCCGAACTGATAGGCCATCACCAGGCCGGAGACGACGCCCATGGCGAAGTTGACGGCGAAGATCTTCGACCAGAAATGATAGAGGTCGCGATAAACGACATCCTTCTTCCACAGCCACAGCCCCTCAAGCACCGCCAGATAGCTGGCAAGGCCGATGGTGATCGCCGGAAAGATGATGTGGAAGGATACGGTGAAGCCAAACTGGATACGGGCCAGTTCCAGCGCTGTCAGACCGAACATGACGAACCCTCCTTCGAGGATGAAACAGTGCCGACGGCGGTTTTGAATTGACGCATGGCTTTCAGACCACGGCTCGGGTGTCGGGTGTCGGTTGGGAGATGAGGCTTGCAAGCTGCGTCAGCCCGTCTTCGAGATCGCCCCGGTCGGGGGCGACGCCGAGCGAGATCCTGACAGCCTCGACGGGATTGGCGGCGGTGGCAAACGCCGAGGCAGCCACGATGGAGACGCCGGCCCGGTCGGCATGCGCGGCGAAGTCGGCGGCGCGCCAATGGTCGGGCAGGCGCAGCCACAGGTGATGGCCATGCGGATCGGCGTCATAGTCGGTGCCGCCGAGAATGGCAGCGGCCAGCTTTTGCCGCTCGACGTTCTCTTCGCCAATCGCCCGCGCCAGTTCGTTGAGCGCCCCGTCGGCAATCCAGCGACTGACCAGCGCCGACATCAGCGGCGGCGCCATCAGGATGGTGGCGCGCAGCACGCCGGCGAGGCGCAGCGCGAGGGCGGAGCTTGGCGCCACCACATAGGCGACCCTCAAGGCCGGCGTCGCGCATTTCGACAGGGTGGCGATATGCCAGGTGATGTCGGGGGCCAGCTCGGCCAGCGACAGCCGGCGGTCAGGAAGCAGCGGCGCATAGGGATCGTCCTCGACGATCGCCACGTCATGCTGGCGGGCAATGGCCACCAGCGCGCGGCGGCGATCCTCCGGCAGCGTCGCCGTCGTCGGATTGTCGAGACTGGGAATGACGTAGAGCAGCTTCGGTGACCGCTCCCGACAGGCCTTTTCGAAGGCCTCGGGAACGATGCCCTTGTCGTCCATGTCGAGGGGTTCGACCACCAGCCCTTTCTGCAGGACCACGGCTTTCAGCCCCGGATAGGTCATCGCCCCGGCGGCCACCACATCACCACGATCAAGCAGCATCTCGCTCACCGCGAACAGCGCGCTCTGCGCCCCGCTCGCCACCACCACCCGGTCGGCCGTCACGCCGTCGATGCGCTGGGCCAGCCAGTTGGCGCCGGCATGCCGGTCGGGGTCCGACCCGGTGCTGTCCTGATAGTGGAGGCGTAAGAGACCATTCGGGTTGCCGAGAACGCCGGCAATCCCGTGCGGCAGCAGCTTGCGGAAATCGAACGCCGCCGGCTGCGGCGGGATGTTCATGCTGAGATCGATCAGCGTCTGGGCGAGATCCCCACCCTCGCCGTCCAGCGCGCCCCGGATGAAGGTGCCCCGCCCGGCCTGCGCCGCCACCAGCCCGCGCCGCCCAGCCTCGTTGAACGCCCGCGTCACCGTCGTCAGATCGACACCCAGCGCCTCGGCGATGGTCCGCTGCGCCGGCAGCCGGTCGCCGCGCGCCACCCGCCCGGAGCGGATATCGGACTCGAGAGCTTCGACGATGCCGAGATACTTGGTCCGGGCACTCTCGATCAACCGCGGCTTCCACATGGCGCCCTCATTCGTGTATGCCATATAAACATACATTTATATCATGTATGGAACCAAAAAGAAAGCGTTGTTTCGCCATAACTGGCGTTCCGCCGAGCTGCCCTTGCATTTTGGCCTTGGGAGTGGGACCTTGAAATGTATGGCTATGACGCATACACAAATCCTCATCCATGTATGGTGGCCGTCCGACACCCGTTCCAGCCACCTCACCTCGATCGACAAGGCCACCGCCATGGACACCTCGACGCATTTCGAAAAACTGCTCGCCGACATGAAGCTCGACGGCCGCTATCGCACCTTCGCCGAACTCGAACGCATGGCCGGCGCCTTCCCGACCGCGCTCTGGCACCGGCCCGACGGCGAGAGACAACAGGTCACCGTCTGGTGTTCCAACGACTATCTCGGCATGGGCCAGCACCCCGACGTGCTCGCCGCCATGCACCAGGCCATCGACCTGTCGGGCGCCGGGGCCGGCGGCACCCGCAACATTTCCGGCACCAACCACCAGCATGTGGCGCTCGAAGCGGAACTCGCCGATCTCCACGGCAAGCAAGCGGCGCTGATCTTCACTTCCGGCTGGATCTCCAATCTGGCGGCGCTCGGCACGCTCGGCCGCGTCCTGCCCGACTGCGTCATCTTCTCCGACGCCCAGAACCACAATTCGATGATCGAAGGCATCCGCCGCTCGGGCGCCGAAAAGCACATCTTCCGCCACAACGATGCCGCCCACCTCAACGAGCTGATGAGCGCCGTCGATCCGGCTCGCCCCAAGATCGTCGCCTTCGAGAGCGTCTATTCCATGGATGGCGACATCGCGCCCATCGCCGCCCTCTGCGATGTCGCCGACCGGCACGGCGCCATCACCTATCTCGACGAGGTCCACGCCGTCGGCCTCTACGGCCCGCAAGGCGGCGGTATCGCCGAGCGCGACGGCCTCGCCCACCGCCTGACCATCATCGAAGGCACGCTCGCCAAGGCGTTCGGCGTCATCGGCGGCTATGTCAGCGGCCCCGCCTTGCTGATCGACGTCATCCGCAGCATGGCCGAAAGCTTCATCTTCACCACTTCGCTCTGCCCGCATCTGGCGGCCGGCGCGCTCGCCGCCATCCGCCACGTCAGATCCCATCCCGAGGACCGGGCGCAGCAGGCCAAAAACGCCGCCTGCCTCAAGGCGATGCTGCGCGATGCCGGGCTGCCGGTGCTCGACACGCCGAGCCATATCCTGCCGGTCATCGTCGGCGACGCCCATCTCTGCCGCCGCATCACGGAGCGGCTCATCGCCGAGCACGCCATCTACGTCCAGCCGATCAACTATCCGACGGTGGCGCGCGGAGAGGAGCGGCTGCGCCTCACGCCGACACCCTTCCACACCAAGGCCCACATGCGCGCGCTCGTCGACGCGCTCGTCGCCATCGGCCACGATCTCGGCTGGCCCGCCATCCGGCACGCCTGATCCAGGGCAAAGGGCGCCGATACAGGTCTCCGACGCCCCTAATCCCCCACCCTCTCCCTCACGAAGTCCGCCCGCGCCTCCACGCTCACGCGCGGCAACTCAACCACCTCGTAGCCCAGCCCCGCATAGGTCTCGGCCATCACCCGTCCCGTCGCCTCGGCCTCCCGCCGGTCCTGCTTGCGTTCGGTGTCCTGGGTGAAGATCGCGTCCCAATAGGGGGCGAGAAAAACCGTGCCGTTATAGCAAAACCGCCGCGCCGCCGCCTCGATATGGGCAGGCACCGCAAGGCCGATCAGCCGGAGATAGCCGACGATATCGGGGATGCCGCGATCCATGATCACCGGCCCGGTCATCGCCTCCGCCTCGTGGTAGGACCTCAGCTCCCAGCCCAGCATCAGCTCGGCATAGAGCGCCCGGTCGCCCCACGGCAAGGCCGGCCCGCGTATCGCCACCTGATCGCGGATGATCGCCCGCCCGGCTTCCGGCATGCTCCGGGTGCCGCGCCGCGCAAGCTCTTCGATCAACGTGCTTTTTCCCGTGCCGGGGCCACCGGTCACGACGTACAAATGGTCACACATGTGCCATCCCTGAGTTTTGCTGTGATGGGGGAATGCGCCGGCCACGGCCGCGCGAATGCGCGGGGCTCATGCCAAGCAGAAGATCAAGATAGCCGCGAACCGAGAGAACGGCAAGAGCGGCGCCTTCGGGGTGGCGCCCGCTATCCCTCGTCCTTGCCATGCACGACGATGCTGTCGCACTTGGCGCCGCCGAGGCGATGGACGACGATCGCCTGATAGTCCGGCGAATTGTACCAGGCGGTGAGGTCGGCCTCGCTCGGAAAGCGGATCAGCACCGAGCGCGTATAGGGCCAATCGCCCTCCAGCACGGTCGGCGCCGGATCGACGGCCAGATACTCGCCGTTGAAGCGGGCGAACACCGCGTCGCACGCATCGAGATAGTGCTGGTATTCGGACGCATTATCGACGAGAATCTGGGCGACAAAATAGACCGTCATCGGACGCTCCGCCTGACCATGCTCTCCCCCGGACATACCGGATGCGAGCTCTTTCCACACCAAATCCGCCAGATATGCCGCCTCTCGGCACGGCACCCCGGCCGGGGCCATTGGCGAGCAGCAGCGGCGAGACGACGCTTTCCTGAATTTGCATGAAGGAGGAGGAAAAGTCATGCTGACACGCCGTACCGCCCTGTTGGGCGCAGCCGCCCTTGCAGCCACCGCATCCACCGCTCTCGCCCAAACCGAGTCCGACGATCCCACCGGCGGCACCGTCGCCGATCCCAAGGCCCTTGAGAAGCTCAAGCGCGTCAAGGCCGAACTGGTCGCGCCGCCCAACGTCATGGCCCATGACCAGGTGGCCAAGGGCGGCCCTGTCATCGTCGAGTTCAGGATGACCATCGCCGAGAAGAAGATCGTCATCGACGCCGAGGGCACGACCTTCCAGGCGCTGACCTTCGAGGGCTCCATGCCCGGCCCGACGCTGGTGGTGCACCAGGATGACTATGTCGAGCTGACGCTGATCAACCCCGACACCAACACCATGCCGCACAACATCGATTTCCACGCCGCCACCGGCGCCATGGGCGGTTCTGAGTTCACCCTGATCAATCCCGGCGAGCAGGTGACGCTGCGCTTCAGGGCGACGCGGACCGGCGTGTTCCTCTATCACTGCGCCCCTCCCGGCATGACCGCCTGGCACGTCACCTCCGGCATGAGCGGCACGCTGATGGTGCTGCCGCGCGACGGGCTGACGGACGGCGACGGCAAACCGCTGCATTACGACCGCCTCTACGCCATCGGCGAATACGATCTTTACCTGCCGCGTGACGACAAGGGCGCCTACCGCGTCTACGAAAGCGCCGGCGACGCCTTCGCCGACACGGTGGAGGTGATGAAGAAGCTGATCCCGACGCATGTGGTGTTCAACGGCAAGGTCGGCGCGCTCACCGGCGACAACGCCATGACCGCCAAGGTCGGCGAAACCGTGCTGTTCATCCACTCGTCGGGCATCATGGACTGCCGGCCGCACCTGATCGGCGGCCATGGCGACTGGGTGTGGGAGCACGGCAAGTTCGCCAACCCGCCGCAGCGCAATTACGAAACCTGGTTCATCCGCGGCGGTAGCGCCGGCGCCATGGTCTACACCTTCCTGCAGCCTGGCACCTACAACTACGTCGACCACAACCTGATCAAGGCCGAACTGCTCGGCGCCGTCGCCCACGTCAAGGTGGAAGGCACCTGGAACCACGACCTGATGACCCAGGTGAGCGCCCCCGCCCCCATCAAGGCCTGATCGAGCCCCCCAAGGGCAGGAGAAAACGATCGGCTGATACGAGCCCCGGGGACAAGAGCATCCGATAGTCCCCTCGGCACTCTCTCGTCCCGAGGTCCTGCGCCTGCGCGCAGGATGACGTACTCGGGGCAAATTCCCGGGCACGCACATGTGCGAGATTAAGCGATTTCAAGTACTTGGTGGGCATTGCCACCGTCTTCCAAGCGGAGTTTTTCAAGCTTGCCCGGGAATTTGCCCCGGGTACAGGATGACACCTTATATGTTTGTTTTAATTATATAAATTGTCATCCTCTGCGCAGGCAGAGGACCTCGGGCAGAACGGAGCGAGCCGCCGATATCGGTCTCCGAGGACAAGGGCACCTGATACGTCCCTCGGCACTCTCTCGTCCTGAGGTCCTCTGCCTTCGCAGAGGATGACACCTTATGGATATCTATGTATCTGTTTCATATAAATAAATTGTCATCCTGCGCGCAGGCGCAGGACCTCGGGCAGGATGGGGCAAGCGGCAGATATAGCGTCCAAACCCGAAAACCTATCCCTCCGCCACGGCTGAAGTCACGCGCCAGCCATGGTTATCTATTTTGTCGGCAGGCAGGGCTTCACGTCGGCCGGCTTCACATGCCCAACCTTGACATCCTTCCAATAGGGAATGTTCGGATCCGACCCACCGATATAGGAATCAAATGCTTCCCTATCTATTTCAATCACCCGCCCCGAAGAGGTGAACTTATACATCCGCTTGCTGTCGATATACGCGGACGCAAGCCACGCCGGGCAGAAGTATTTCTGGTCCCCCTTCGTGAGGTTCCAGCCCAGTTGCCCCGACTTGCCGTTGGTGATCTTGCTGACCGAAAAGCCATTGCGAACCAGATTTTCCATGGTTTCGGCGTTGGAAACAGCCGGCAGCGCGAACAGGCCGACCGCGGCGGCGACAAGGAAAACACCGCGAAAACGAATACTCACAAGCCACCCCCATCCGCTTGTTATACCAATTCGCGAAGATGCTGACGCATCCGCTCATTGAGGCCATTGCAATTTCCAATTAGCACAATAAACTTTAGCGAGTAGCCCGGAACAATTGCGTAGTCGAGACACTCCGCCCCCCCCTAGCCGCCCTCCCCCTGCAGTCTGCGCTCCATCTCGGCCATGGCGATGCGGGCGCGGCGGCGGGGCGGGTTGTCGGCGATGGGGTGTTCGTCGAGGTCGATGAACAGGCGGCCGTTGAGGTGGTCGAGTTCGTGCTGGATGATGCGGGCCGCGATGCCCTCATACCCTTCGGTCCGCGCAACGCCATCCATGTCGCGATAGCTCACCCTCACCTTTTCATGGCGCGGCACCTTGCTCGATCGCCAGCCGGGAATGCTGAGGCAACCTTCCTCGCCGAGCACCGTGGCGTCGCCGATGAGCTCGACCTCCGGATTGATGAACACCGTCGACGGCAGGTAGTCCCGCGCCGAGGCGACGAACAGGCGCCAGGAAATCCCCACCTGCGGCGCCGCGATGCCGACGCCGCCTGCCTCGACCATGCAGATCCACATTTCCTCGACGAGGTGGCGCAGCGTCTCCGACCCGAACATCGCCTCCGGCACGGGCCTCGCCACCATGCGCAGCACCGACGCTTCGATCTGCAGCGTCACCCGGCTGCCGGTGACGACCGACGCCCGCCCCACGCCATGCGAATAACTCTCGTCCACCTGCGACATCACCGCCATCCTTTGCCCGCTTCAACACGCCGCTGGCAGGAGTGTGACCGAGAAAGCCCGCCGATGCCACAGGGAAGACCGGCCGGGGCGGCGCAAACCAAAGGCTGCGCGCTCGGCCGGCGGAGAACTTGAGGCTGGAGTAGCCTTACGCGAAACCGGGAACAGGATCTTCTCAACAAGTGAGGTGTGACGACGACTTTAGTCGATGACTTATGGTTTTCACGTATGCCGCGCGCGAGTTTTTCTTTCCAAAGCCAAGACTATATCTATAATGACTGGGTCATTCGATTACGCCTGCTGTGGGGCGACTGTCACAGGCGAGAAGGACGCGTCATATGGCTGCGGATACTTTTGCCTCCGGTGTCGGAAATAAGCCAACGCGGCGCGACGCGCTGAAGCGCATCGCCTCGATGGGGATGGGCCTCGCCGGATTGTCGCTGACGATCACCGGTTGCCAGACCGACAGCTCGGGCTACGGCGACGTCTACGGCAATTACGCCAACAGCTATGGCGACAGCTATTCGAACTACGCCAATTCCGGCGGCTACGGCGTCAGTGGCGACTATGTGGCCAGCGGCGGCTACGGCGTCAGCGGCGACTATGTCGCCAACAGCGGCTATGGCGTCAGCGGCGATTACGTTGCCAACAACGGCTATGGCGTCAGCGGCGACTATATCGAAAGCGGCGGCTGACCGCCGAGCCTTTCCGGCAATCCTGCATCGCGGCGTCCTTGGTAACATTCCCATGGTCAATATCCTTCTGACCGATAAATGCGTCCGGCAGTGTCCCTATTGCTTTGCCGGACGGGAGATGGCGCGCTCGGCGGCCACCGAGTTCCTGTCCCTGGAAAACGTCGTCTATCTCGCCGACTTTCTGCGCCGCTCCGGACAGCGCCGCGTGTCGCTGATCGGCGGCGAACCGACGCTGCATCCCGAATTCGTCGACATCGTCCTCTATTTCCTGGCGCGCCATTTCGAGGTGACGGTATTCACCAGCGGCATCCTGTCCGACGCGCGGCTCGCCGAGGTGGAGACCTACCTCGCCAAGGCCTCGCCGAACCGGCTGACCTTCGTCTGCAACGTCAACGATCCCGCGCTGACCCCTGCTACCGACGATGCCGGCGAACGCCTCGCCCGCTTCCTTGAGATCGCCGGCCGCTGGTCGATGCTGGGCTTCAACATCTACCGCGACGACTTCTCGCTGGATTTCGCCTTCGACCTGTTCCGTCGTTACGACCTCAAGCGCACGCTGCGTCTCGGCATCGCCCACCCGACCGCGTCAGGCGAAAACGCCTTCCTCCACGTCGATCGGATCGGCCCGGCCATCGCTCGCCTGCAAGGCTTCAAGGCCGACTTCCAGCGGCTGGGCATCGCCCCCAGCCTCGATTGCGGCTTCCCGCTCTGCCAATTTTCCGATGCCGACCTCGGATGGCTGGTGCGCCTCGGCGGCCGCGCCAACTTCACCTGCCGTCCGGCCATCGACATCACGCCCGACATGGAGGTCTACGCCTGCTTCCCGCTGGCGACGGCCGAGCGCGCCTCGCTGTTCGCCTTCGACACGCTGGAGGCGATGATGGCCCACTTCGCGGCTCAACACGCCCGCCTGCGCGCCGACCGGCCCGGCATCTATGACGCCTGCGCCACCTGCGAGCACCGGGCGCGCGGCACCTGTGCCGGTGGCGCCTCCTGCCAGATCGCCCTGGAGCATCGGACCGAAAAGTGGGTCCGGTTTTCGGAAAAATCCGATGCGTAGACAAAAACCTGAGGACGCCGGAGGCAGCATGACGCGGACGGTGCTGATCTGCCCCGACGATCCGTCGCTGCTCGGCCGGCTGGCCGGGCGTTCCCTCGGCATCCGCCTCGCGCCGTCCGCCGACATCGCCGCCACCGTGGCGATGGTACGGCGGCGCAACGATCTCTTCCGCCTGCTGGTCGAAACGCCGCTGCCCTTGACCGACATCGAGCCCGACATCGCCTGGCAAGGCCTGCCGGTCGACCTGGCCGTCGGTTCCGTCGGCCGCTTCGCCGCTCTCACCGGCCGCCTCGATGCGCTGAGGGCGCTCGGCGTCACCGTCTGCCTGCCGCTCGGCGACCGAAACCTCACCGACGCGCGCCTGCTGTCGTCGCTCGGCATCCGCACCCGCCTGCGGCTCGACGGCGGCACCGCCCCCGACTGGGAGCGGCTCAGCGATCTGATGACCTACGCCCTGCTCGGTCTGGTCGAGCACGCGCCGATCGAGCCGTTCCAGACCATCGCCGACGCCTGCCGGACCGACGGCCGCACCACCGACTGGTTGGCGGCGCTGTTCGATGATCCCCAGCGCTTCCTGCATCTCGATGCCGAGGGCCGCATCGCCCTGTCGCGCCGCGATCTGATGGCCGGCGCCTTCGTCGGCAACCTCGCCGCGCTCGACAGCCCGGCCCTTGCCGCGTGCCGGCGCCAGCGGGCCGAGGCGTGGCGGCAAGCCTTTCTCGACGACCATTTCTGCGCCAGATGTCCGGGGTGGCGGCTCTGCCGTGGCCGCTACGCAGCCGGCAAATCGGCCGCCGATGGCTGCGCCGACTTCTTCACCGAGATGGCCGACGTGGTCGAGCAACGCGCCGCGCTGCGGCGGGAGCGGAGGCTGCCATGGTGACGCTGATCGTCAAGCCATCCGAGGCCTGCAACGCCGCCTGCGTCTATTGCGAAGTCGACCGCAAGGGCTGGCTCAAGTCGAAGATCATGTCGCCGGAAACCCTGGACATGCTGTTCGCGCGCATCGACGCGTTTCTGAAGGAGCGGCGGAACGAACAGATCAAGATCGTCTGGCACGGCGGCGAACCGCTGCTCATCGGCGAGCCCTTCTACCGGCGCATCCTGGCGGCTCAGCGCCAGCGCTGCGCCGACACCGAGAGCCGCATCTGCCACACGGTGCAGTCCAATCTGACGCTGTTTTCCGATGAGTTCGTCGAGGTGTTCCGCGCCCTCGGCATCACCAGCGTCGGCACCAGCTACGATCCGGTCACCGAGGTGCGCGTGCTCAAGGGCCAGGATTCGCGCGCCTACGACGAGGCGTTCCTCGCCGGCACCGCCCGCCTCGAACGGGCGGGGTTCGATTGGGGGGTGATCTGCGTCGTCACCCGGCTGTCGCTGGAACGGCCGCTCGACCTGTTCTATTTCCTCACCAACCTCGCCCCGCAGGGCGGCGTCATGTTCAACCCCATCCTGCTCGACAAGGCAAAGCATCAGTATCTGGCGATCGACGACAAGGAGTTTTCAGCCTTTCTCGGAGTCCTCTTCCCCGTCTGGTGGGCACATCGGCAGCGCTATCCGCGCGTCGAACCGTTCCACTCGCTGACCGAAACCATCCTCAGCGGCGGTCGCCGACAGTTCTACTGCACCGACGCCGGCCAGTGCGCCGACACCCATATCGGCATCGGCCCCGACGGCGCCATGACCCATTGTGGCCGGTCGGGCGACTGGGGCCTGCTCGACTACGGCTCGATCCACGACCGCAGCTTTGCCGAGGTATTCGCCGACGCCCGCCGGGTCGAGCTCCGACGCCGAGGCGAAGCGCTGCGCAACGGCGCCTGCCGCGACTGCGACTATTGGGCCCTCTGCCACGGCGGCTGCCCGCTCGACAGTTGGGACGCCACCGGCTCCTTCCTGGGAAAGACCGCCTGGTGCGACAGCCGCGGCGGCTTCGTCAAAACCACTTTCGAACCCGTCACCGGCATCAAGCCGAAGCTGATGGAGGCGGAGTGAGCTTTCACTCCTGACCGATAGGGGACTCGCAGGACAAGGAGGCGCCCTATATTTCCCCCATGCCCCATCCTGCCTGAGGTCCTCTGCCTTCGCAGAGGATGACAAATGATATATACAAAACAAACACGTAGCGGTTTGCGCGCCCTCCCATATGGTGTCATCCTCTGCGCAGGCAGAGGACCTCAGGCAGAACGAAACTCAACGCCGCCATAGCGCACCAAGCACCAGGGACGCCCCATATTTCCCCCGTGCCCCTTTCGGCCCGAGGTCCTCTGCCTTCGCAGAGGATGACGGTTAAATTATATATAGAAAACAAACACATAGCGGCTCGCTCGCCCTCCCTTATGGTGTCATCCTCTGCGCAGGCAGAGGACCTCAGGCAGAACGAAACTCAACGCCGCCATGGCGCTCCCAGCACCAGGGACGCCCCATATTTCCCCCGTGCCCCTTTCGGCCCGAGGTCCTCTGCCTTCGCAGAGGATGACGGTTAAATTATATATAGGAAACAAACACATAGCGGCTCGCTCGCCCTCCCATATGGTGTCATCCTCTGCGAAGGCAGAGGACCTCAGGCAGAACGAAACTCAACGCCGCCATGGCGCTCCCAGCACCTGGGACGCCCCATATTTCCCCCGTGCCCCTTTCGGCCCGAGGTCCTCTGCCTTCGCAGAGGATGACACCTGATGGATACGCTATGTGTTTGTTTCCTATATATAATTTAACCGTCATCCTCTGCGAAGGCGGAGGACCTCGGGCAGGATGAAACTCAACGCCGCTATAGCGCTCCAACCACCAGGGACGCCCTATATTTCCCCTGTGCCCTTTTCGGCCCGAGGTCCTCGCTTTCGCAAGGATGACAAATGATATGAGACGTATCCTATTGTTTCCTATATATAATTTAACCATCATCCTCTGCGAAGGCAGAGGACCTCGGGCAGGATGAAACTCCCGGCCGATATAGGTCTCCTCACCCCAGAAGCGGCTTGATGAATTCCTCGCTGCGCTCCCACAGCTCCTTTGCCACCGTCCCATCGTCCTTGAAGGCCACCTTCATCGGCTTGCTTTTCGAGTAGACCTCGCCCTGTATCCAATCCCTCCCCGGCGTGCCCTCGATAAGGCTCACCAGTCGGCGGGCGCTGGTTTCCGGGCTGATGGTGCCAAGAAAGCGCAGCGGCGAGTGATAGAACCAGCGCATGAAGAACGTCGTGTCCTCGGCGAAATTCGACCGCACGAAACCCGGATGGAACGCCACGGCCGAGATGCCTTCGGCGCGGTGCCGCCGGTCGAGCTCGCGGGTGAACAGGATGTTTTCCAGCTTGCTGCGGCCATAGGCCGCCATCGGCGAATAACCATGCTCGTTGTTGAGGTCGGTGACGTCGAAATTCCGCCCCCAGAGGTTGGCCGCCATGCTCGACGTCTGGATCACCTTGGCGCGGCTGGCGATCAATTTGTCCATCAACAGCTTGGTCAGCAGGAAGCCGGCGAGGTGGTTCACCTGGAAGGTCGTCTCGAAACCGTCCTCGGTAAGCTGGCGCGGCCCCATGATGACGCCGGCATTGTTGGCCAGCACGTCGATCTGCTCATAGGCGGAGAGCTCCTCGGCGAGCCGCCTGACGTCGCCGAGCTTGACGTAATCGGCCAGATAGAACGGCGCCTTCAGCTCCTTGGCCAGCGCTTCCGTCTTGGCCTTGGAGCGGCCGACCAGCACGACGTGGTGCCCCTTCTCCTTGAGCTGTCGGGCGGCGGCGGCGCCGATGCCATCGCTGGCGCCGGTGATGACGATGGTCTGCATGGCTGTCTCCCTTTGCCGACCGCCACTCTACGCCACCGCGTCGCCAATAGGTCCGCACTCTTTGGTAGAGACCGCCAGGCGGCCGAGAGCCGTTCACCGCGCACCGGCTCAACTCGACGGAAGCCGATATTTCCCCTTGCCCTTCCTGCCCTTTCCCGCTCATGCTAGGCATTCTCATGATGGTAGGGGCTTTCATGCGGACGCGGCAAACAACGGGGATCAGGTTCGCTCTGGCGGCATTTTCCGCCTACCTGTTCTTCGTCGGCACGCTGCTGCATGTCGCCGCGAGCTATGCCGTCGACACGCCCTTCGGCGCCATCATCTGCTCTTCCGATATGGGCCACGGCGCGCCCGACGCCGGCCACGCCGACAAGACCGATTGCGCGCTCTGCGCCCAGCACCACGCCGCCGCGCTGCTCCCCGCCCACCAAGGCCGGCCGCCGCTGCCCGTCTTCCACGCGCTCGACGCGTCCCTGCGCCCGGCCGACAGGTCGGCGCCGGTCATCGCGCTCGCCGCCTGGCCGGCCAAGCCGAGGGCGCCGCCAAGGGAAATGGCTCGCGCCTAGAGCCTTCGCCGGCCAAATTGAAAGATTTGGTCGTCCAGCGAAGGCTCCAGGCTTATTTCCCGATCCATTTCCTTTTCTCGCCGGAGCGGCTTGCTCCGGCCCTACCGGATTCAGCCGCAATGACCGACTTCGCACAGGACCTTTCCAGTCCGGCCGCCGGCCGCAGCCCGTCGAGCCGCTTCTATTCCACCGTCTGGCGCTGGCACTTCTACGCCGGCCTCTATGTCGCGCCCTTCCTGATCATGCTGGCCGTCACCGGCCTGATCATGCTGTGGTCGGCAACCCTCACCGGCCGCAACGGCGAGAACACCGCCATACCCCAGGGGGCCGCCGCCATCTCCGTCGGTGCGCAGGCGATCGCCGCCGCCGCCGCCGTGCCGGGCGGCGCCGTCTCCACCTACATCGCCCCCAACGCGCCCGACCACGTCGCCGGCTTCCGCGTCGACCAGGGCGACAATTCCTGGATCGTGCTGGTCGACCCCTACACCGGCGCCGTCGTCCACAAGGTCCAGCGCAACGGCGGCCTCTACGACATCGCCGACAAGATCCACGGCACGCTGCTCATCGGCACGCTGGGCGACCGGCTGATCGAGATCGCCGCCAGCTTGGGCATGGTGCTGATCGCCACCGGCGTCTATCTCTGGTGGCCGCGCGGCAGCCGGGGTTTTTCGGCCGCGCTGAAGCTCGACCTCCGGGGCCGCCGCCGGCCGCTGTGGAAAAGCCTGCACCAGACCATCGGCGCCTATGCCGCCATCATCCTGGTGTTGTTCCTGATTTCCGGCCTCTCCTGGACCGGCATCTGGGGCGAGCGCTACGTGCAGGCCTGGAGCACCTTCCCGGCCGCCAAGTGGGACAACGTGCCGCTGTCGGACGCCACCCACGCCGCGATGAACCACGGCGGCGAAAAGGAAGTGCCCTGGGCGCTGGAGGAAACGCCGATGCCGATGTCCGGCTCGGAGGCCGGCACCATGGCCATGCCGATGGGCGAACCCATCACCCTCGACAGCGTGGTCGCCACCGCCCGCTCGCTCGGTTTTGAAGGCCGCATGCAGGTGAACCTGCCGGCCGGCGACAGCGGCGTCTGGACCATCTCGCGCGACACCATGAGCAAGGATTCACACGACGTCACCAACGACCGCACGGTGCATATCGACCGCTACTCCGGCAAGATCCTGGCCGACGTGCGCTTTGCCGACTACTCGCTGGCCGGCAAGGCGATGGCCGTCGGCATTCCGCTGCACGAGGGCGACTTCGGCTGGGCGAGCGTCGCCTTCAACACGCTGTTCTGCCTGACAGTGATCTTCATCGCCGTCTCCGGCGTGGTCATGTGGTGGCAGCGCCGTCCCTCGGGCGCCGCCCGGCTCGCCGCACCGCCGCTGCCGACCGAGGTGCCCTTCTCCAAGGGCGCGGTGCTGGTGATGCTGGCGGTATCCTTCGCCTTCCCGCTCGCCGGCCTGACCCTGCTCGCCGTGCTGGCCGCCGACTTCCTGGTGCTGTCGCGCGTGCCCTTCCTGAAACGCGTCCTCAACTGAGCCAGATTTGAGGGTTCTCGCCTTCGCGAGAATGACAGTTTGATAGATAGAGGTGCGCGAGCGGCTATCAGCCTGCCATCTCGCTCGGGGATCGCGGCAGCCAGCCGCGGCCCCGCTCCATCTAACAATTTGTTTCGTATATATAAAACTGTCCTCCTCTGCGCAGGCAGAGGACCTCGGGACGAGAGGGCGCCGAGAGAAGTATCGGGTGCCCTTGTCCTCGGAGACCGATATCAGCCGATCGCTTCATTCTGCCCGAGATCCTGCGCCTGCGCGCAGGATGGGGCGAGCGGCTGGTGTCACGCTCAAAGTACGAAGGGCTGCCGAGGCCTGAGCCGAAATTCGCTGGTGCCTAGGCAGATGGCGACGAGCGCGAGAACCGGAGCGGAGCGAACTTTCTGTTCGTGAGCACCGGAAGCGCAGCACTCTAAGCCAGCTGCCCGCCCCAGTAGAATTTCCGCTCAGGCCGCCCGGTCAGGCCGCCCGCACCGTCGCCAGGAACCGCTCCACCTCCTGCCTCAGCCTTGCCGATTGCGCGGCTAGCTCGGAGGCCGAAGCCAGCACCTGCGTCGAGGCCGCCGAACTTTCCGACGCCGCCCTCGTCACACCGACGATGTTTGTGGACACCTCGCTGGTGCCGGCCGAGGCCTGAGCCACGTTGCGGGCGATCTCGTTGGTGGAAAGGCCCTGCTCTTCCACCGCCTCGGCGATGGACGTGGCGATGTCGTTCATCTGGCGGATCGTGCTGGTGATGGTGCCGATGGCTGTCGCCGATTCCTCGGTCGAACCCTGGATCTCCTCGATCTGCCGGGCGATTTCGCTGGTCGCCTTGGCGGTCTGGTCGGCGAGGTTCTTCACCTCGGCGGCCACCACGGCGAAGCCCTTGCCGGCGTCGCCCGCCCGCGCCGCCTCGATGGTGGCGTTGAGCGCCAGAAGGTTGGTCTGGCCGGCGATGCTGGTGATCAGGCCGATGATGTCGCCGATCTTCTGCGCCGCGTCCGACAGGCGGCCCATCTTGTTGCCGATGGCGTCGGCTTCCTTGGCGGCCTCGCCGGAGATCTGCGCCGAATACTGCACCCGCTGGCCGATCTCGCCCACCGACGCCGCCAGTTCCTCGGCCGCCGAGGCCACCGTCTGCACATTGGACGACGCCTGCTCGGCGGCGGCGGCCACCGCCGTCGACTGGTGCGTGGTTTCCTCCGCCGTGGCCGACATGGTCTGCGCCGCGCCCTGCAACTGGTGCGAAGCGCTGGAGACGGCACCGATCACGCCACCCACCGCCGCCTCGAAGTCGTCGGCCATCTTGGTCATGACGGCCTGCCGCTGCTGTTCGGCATTGGCCTTCTCGGCCGCCACCTGCTGTTCGAGCGCGCGGTTGTGGTTCAGCTTGTCCTTGAAGAAGCCCACCGCCTGCGACATGGCGCCGATCTCGTCGCCGCGCCCCACGCCAGGGATGACCACGGTGAGATCGTTGGTGGCCAGGCTGGACATCGCCTGGGTCATGTCGTTGAGCGGCCGCACCACATGCCTGCGGACCACGATGAGGTTCAGCGCCGACAGAACCAGCGCCGCCAGCATCAGCACGGCATAGGCGATGAACAGCTCTTGTTGCTCGCTCGTCACCGCCTCGGTCCGCTGGAGCGCCACGTCGATCACCGCGCTTGCCACCGCCGCCACCTTGCCGAGCGTGGCGGTGGCCTGCGGCTTGAACAGGTCGAAGGTCATCGCGCTCTTGTCACTGACCGCAAGCTCGTCGATCGCCTTGAGGTAGGCGTCGTTGAACGATCCGGCGAAATAGGCCTCGTCCGCCGCTTTGACGGCACTGTCGAAGGCCGGCCCGAGACCCTGCGTCTTGGCAAGCTCCTTCATGCTGGCCCAGCTGATCTCGGCCTGCGCCCGCCCGGCGACGATGGCGCGCACGCTTTCCGGGGCAAGCTGCTTGCCGGAGGAAAGCGCCGCCTGCGTCAGAATGGCCGGCGTGCCGGATACCGACCGGGCGGTCCAGGCCATCTGCTTGGTCACGAGCAGTTCGCCGGCCTCGGCGTCGAGCCGGCGGATTTCGGCGTCCAGTTGCCTGGAGGCGCTCTCGAACACCGTGAGAATGCCGGCCGAGGTCTTGAGATAGTTCTTGAGGAAATCGGCGTCGCGCGCCTCCGGCGCCTTGGCAAGATTGGCGTCCGCCGTGGCACGCAGCGATTTCAGCGTGTCGTAGCCCGAGGCGATGGCGTCGGCCGTCGTCTTCCAGGCCGTGAAGTCGCCAAGGCTCTCGCTGGCGATCTTCGCCATGTTGGCGTCGATGACGTCACGATAGCCGGCAACGCCCTTGATCAGCGAGGCAGCCTTGTCGGGGACCATGTTCAAGCTGCTGTCCGTGTCGGCCCGCTCGTAGCGCAGGGCTTGCAGCACGTTGAACACATATTGATCCATCTCCGTCAGCGCGGTGACCGATTTTGCCGTCTGCAACGAAGAATAGCTGCTCAACATAAGCTTGGCGGTCAGGCCGATCACCGCCACGCACATCAGAACGGTGAAGAAGCCCAGCATAGTCCCCAGACTGAACCTGCTCAGAATCCTACCCATTTGCAGCCCCCTTATAACCCGCATCAGGATTAGGCTTCAAACTTGAAAAGATTGTTAAGTAAAAACCGGAGAAAACCATAGAGCTATTCAGATTTTTTAACTACGTACCATCCCGTTCCTACAACCAATGCGGTAAACTCCACCATCGACTTGCCAAATACCATACCAACAACCAGAAGAAGCAGACTATATACTTAATCAACCTACAGAATTTCTTCCGAAAGAAGTACCGCAGCTCCAGTAACGATATGGGCCACATGGTAAACCCTCGCCGCGCCGGGGCCGCCGCGCCAGCTCAATTGGCAATGTTTCGAGTCTTGCCCGCCGCCGCCGCTCGCAAATTCCTCGGCATCACCGCTCGGATCGCGACCAAGCCGCCGACGGAAAGCATCGATATTGGAAATATTGACAACGAACACTATCGATAAATTTGACTATCTACCGGCAGAAAGCCGCGCGCCGCGCGAGTGAACGGGCGATACGGCGCAAAGCCCGGCACCACACAACCGCCACCGCCGTCGACCCGTTACGAAAGTAGGGAGAGCGTCGTCGCGCTCAACGCTCCCATCCCGGCGTAAACGGGAAACGCTCCGCCCAGCAGGCCGCCAGCCGGGGGTCGGCGTCCACTCGACGGACCGTGTCCGCCAATCCGGGCGCCACCTCGTAAAAGCGCCGCCGCCCAGGCGACCAGCGCGACACCGTGGCCACATAGAGGTCGAGAACCGTCAGATCCTCGCCGAGCAGGTAGCTGCCCGGATGCAGCTGCGCCGCCATCAGCTCCCAGCAGCGGGCGATCCGTTCGAACAGGCGTGCCTTGACGGCGGCGTGGTCCTCGGGGCGTTCGACGACGCGCGCCGGGTTGTCGGTGATCCAGTAAAGGGCGTAGATCGCCGAGGAGACGAAGCTCATCCAGCGCAGGAACGCCGGCCGCGTCGCCTCGGCCGGCGCGGGCGCGAGACGGGCCTCGGGATAGGCATCGGCCAGCCAGATCAGAATGGCCGCGCTTTCGGTGATCACCTCGCCCGAGGGCAACGCCAGCGCCGGAACCTGCAACATCGGATTGATGCCGACGAGCTTGTCCGCCTCCTGCCCGCCTTCCCAGGGGGCGTAGTCCTCTACACGATAAGGCAGCTTCAGAAGACCGAGGGTTGCCTCCACCGGAACGGACCCCGAGCCTGATGCCCCATAGACGACAAATGTTTCAGCCACGACTTTCCCTCTGCACAGCAAGCGGGCAACAGCGGACCGCGATCCTGCAATTGCCTCTCAACTCGAGATATAGAGCATTTCCCCGCCGCGGTCCTCCCGATGAGCGGCGGCGGCGGACAGAGCTGCTGGCCGGGTTGGGCCAACCTGATCTGCATAGGCTCCGGAGAGGGCACGCTTGGCGCGACAAGCCGGCCGCAGTCATCCCGCCGCCACTTTCAATCTGATAAGAAAGTCATGATAAGCAAGACAAACGGCCTCGCGCGCCTGCGTCGCCTGCTCCCGCCGCCCCTTCAACCGCTCGGCCAGTTCTTTGCGTAACGTCGTCTCCGCCCTCACCCTCGCCGGCTTCCGCGCCCTCATCCGGCTGCGCCGCTATCGCGAGCTGGGCCTTCTGGCCATCGCCACGCTGGTGGGGTGCCTGGCGGGCGTCGTGGTGACCACCATGAGCTGGATCACCAGCCTTGCCCATCAGTGGCTGTTCCTGCTGCCATCCGGCGAGCGGCTCAGCCAGCAGCCGAGCCTCACCTACCCGGCGCTGGCCCTGGTGCCGGTGGCGGGCGGCATCGTCCTCGCCCTCATCGGCTGGCTGGCCCGCCGCCGCTTCACCCGCCCGCCCGTCGACCCCATCGAGGCCAACGCCCTGCACGGCGGCCGCATGTCGGTGGGCGAGAGCCTGTTCGTGGCGCTGCAGACCATGATTTCCTCCGGCTTCGGCGCCTCGGTGGGCCTGGAGGCCGGCTACACCCAGGCCAGTTCCGCCTTCGCCTCGCGCATCGCCGATGCCATGCGCCTCAGACGCCGCGACATCCGCACCCTGGTCGGCTGCGCCGCCGCCGGCGCCATTTCCGCCGCCTTCGACGCGCCGATCACCGGCGCCTTCTATGGCTTCGAGCTGATCATCGGCACCTATTCGGTGGCCCTCGTCGGCCCGGTGCTGGCCGCATCGCTCGCTGCCAGCCTGACCGCCGGCTGGCTGGGCGCCGTGCAGACCACCATCGAGGTGGGGCCGGTGCCGGTGCTCACCGCCTCCGATCTCGCGCCCTTCATGCTGCTGGGGCTGATCGGCGGCGTGCTCGCCGTCGCCATCATGCAACTGGTCACCGGCGTCGAGCGTGCCTTCCGCTGGGCCAAGATTCCGCGATGGGCGCGACCGGCCGTCGGCGGCGCCCTGGTCGGCGGTCTGGCGCTGATGACGCCGCACGTCCTCTCGTCGGGCCACGGCGCGCTGCACGTCGATCTGCAGTCGTCGGCCGGCTGGCAGATGCTGCTCGTCCTGTTCGTCCTGAAGGTCCTGGCGTCGGCGCTGTCGCTCGGCTCCGGTTTTCGCGGCGGCCTGTTCTTCGCCTCGCTCTATCTCGGTGCCCTGTTCGGCAAGGCCTACGCGCTGATCATCGTGGCCGCCGGCATCCTGCCCACGCTGTCGCCGCTCCTCTCCTCGGTGGTCGGCATGTCGGCGCTGGCCGTCGGCATCGTCGGCGGCCCGATGACCATGACCTTCCTGGCGCTGGAAACCACCCACGACCTCGGCATCACCAGCGCCGTGCTCGCCGCCTCCATCGTCTCGGCCGTGGTGGTGCGCGAGACCTTCGGCTACTCCTTCTCGACCTGGCGCCTGCATCTGAGGGGCGAGACCATCCGCAGCGCCCACGACGTCGGCCGCATGCGCTCGCTCACCGTCTCCAGGATGATGCGCTCCGACCTCCGCACCGTCTCGGCCACCCTCACGCTTGACGCCTTCCGGGCCATCTTCCCGCTCGGCTCGACCCAGCGCGCCATCGCCGTCGACGCCAACGGCGGCTACGCCGGCATCATGGTGGTGGCCGACGCCTACGCCGCCGGCGCCACCGAGGCCCGCGGCGAGATCGCCCCGCTGCTCCGCCACCGCGACGCCATGCTCACCCCTTCCATGAACGTCTCGGAAGCCGCCATCCTGTTCGACACCGCCAAGGCCGAAGAACTCGCCGTCGTCGACAGCCGCCAATCCCGCCGCGTCATCGGGCTGCTGACGGAGCAATATCTGATGCGGCGGTACGCGGAGGAGCTCGACAAGGCGCGACGGGAGCTGATGGGGGAAGGGTGAGGCAGCCCTATAGCTCCCCCTCGCCTTACTCGTCCCGAGGTCCTCGCCTGCGCGAGGATGACAGCATGATGGCAGTGGTCGCGAGCGGCTACGCCCTTGTATTCCTATATATAATCTAACTGTCATCCTCGCGCAGGCGAGGACCTCAGGCAGGATATAGCGATCGACCAATATAGGTCTCCCCCTACCTACCTGCGCGCCCTCACTCCAAAATCGTCGCCAACCTCGCCAGCACCTCATCCATCACCGCCTCCGGCACGCTTTCCAGCTTGCGGCCGCGACGCGCACCGATGTCGAGGGCGCGGGGTTGATCGCAGCGGACGACGCCGGTCGCCTCAGTCCCTTGCCCATGGGGGACATGACAAAGCTGGAACCCGACACTGCAAGCGCCTATCGTGCGGGCACCCTTGAAGGGCATTGGCAGATCTCGCGCCCGCCCGACGCGGAAACTCAGATGGGACGTTTTCCATGAACACCCCGAGCGACGCGCGTTTCTGGGATAGAGCGTCCCGAAAATATGCCAAGAGGGCCGTTGCGGATCCGGCCGGATATGAGCGCACACTCGACCGCACCCGCGCCTTGCTGAAGCCGGGCCACCAAGTGCTTGAACTGGGCTGCGGAACCGGGACGACGGCGCTCAGGCTCGCAGGCGATGTGCAAAGCTATCTCGCGACGGACTTTTCGCCCGAGATGATCGAGATCGCCAAGGAAAAGCACGCCGCCTCCCCCATCCCCGGACTAACCTTTCGAGCCGCGACGGCGGAGACGCTCGCCGCCGAGCCGGGCTCGTTCGACGTGGTCCTGGGCTTCAACTATCTCCACCTTGTCCGCGACCTACCCGCCACCTTGCGCCGCATCCATGCCCTGCTCGCTCCGGATGGCCTGTTCATCTCGAAGACGCCGTGCCTCGGGGATATGAACCCGCTCATCCGGATGGCTTTGCTGCCGGCGATGCAGGCGATCGGCATGGCGCCTTATGCCGGCGCTTTCCGGGCATCGGAGTTGGCCAAACGGCTGGAGACCGCGGGGTTCGAGGTTCTGATCACCGAAAACCACGCCACCAAGGGCAACCAGACCCGGCCCTACATCGCAGCGCGCAAGCGCCCATGATCGTCGCACGGCCCGGCCGTATCTTTGGCAGGATCGAACCGTTCTGGCGTCATATTCGGCAGTGTGCGGGATCTCCGTAACGACCGCGACAGGGCTAGCTGCAGGAGGCTGATATCTGCGTGGCGCCCTTTTCTGCCTGAGGTCCTGCGCCTTCGCGAGGATGACAACCTTATAGTCGCGCGAGCGGCTATCCGATTGCCTCCTTTATATAATTCTCCTGTCATCCTCGCGGAGGCGAGGACCTCAGGCAGGACGGAGCGAAACGCCGATATAGGGCAATATGGGGAAACAGAGAGCGCGGACAAACGCCGCGCATCAATCCGAACCGAGATCGCCGAACGCCACGAACGCAGGCTTTAACCGCCCTACGCCCCTTCCGCCTCCCTCTCCCTCGCCTTCCCCGCCGCGCTGAACGAGGCGATCACGGCCTCGGCGATGGCGACGAAATGCGCTGACGGGCCGTCGGGGCCGACGGTGCGGCGGTTGACGCGGGCGCCTTCGAGCAGCAGGCCCAGCGCATCGGCGAGGCCCTCCGCCTCGATGATGCCCGCTTCCCGGCAGAGGGCGATCAACTTGTCGCGCTGCTCGCGCTTGAAGGTTTCCACCACCAGGCGGGCCGGATGGTCGGGCTCGGGCAACTCGAAGGCGGCGGTGAGCAGGTCGCAGCCGCCCTCTTCCATGCTGGCGTAGGAGGCGACGGCGCGCACCCAGGCGTGCAGCTTGCCCATGGGGTCGGCGGGATAGGCCGCCTCGATGTTCTGCCAGAAGGGCTCGACGTCGCGCGCGGTATCGCGCAGGCACTCGGCGATCAGCTCGTCCTTGGAGCCGAAATGCCGGTAGAGCGTCATCTTGTTGGTGCCCGCCTCCTCGGCGATCGTGTCGACGCCGACGCCGCGAATGCCATGCTTGCGGAAGAAGGCGCCTTGACGCCTGTGTTACCGATCTGTAACTTTACCACTGTTACTGACAGGTAACACCCCTCCCACAAGACGTCAAGGCTAGCGCCCCTCAGGTGCGGCAACGACCTTGTACGCCCTTGGTCTAGGGCGTGGGACCGATGAGCGGTCCGAAGAGTGGGAAGCGGTTTTCGGGTCACCCGATGCCGCGCGGAAGACAAGGCATCGGACCGAAAAGTGGACACCGGTTTTCGGACCATCCGATGCCAAGCAAAAGACAAAGCGGCCGAATGCGTCGGCCGCTCGATGCGAAGGAGATTTGTCATGAAGAAAGAACTCACTTTGGACGAACTCCTCCGCGACCCGATCGTGCTGACCGTCATGCGCGCCGATCGGGTGCATCCCGACCACCTTCGCCGCAAACTGCGGCAAGTTGGCGACCGTTTCATCAACAACGTGGACGGCACGGCGGTTCCGCAAACCGCAAGGCGGGGCCTGCACATGGTAAGTTTCTTCACCGGACGTCCGATCTTCGCGTCGGCCATCGCCATCATCATGGTGCTGGCCGGCGCCATTTGCTATGTGCTGCTGCCGGTCGCACAGTTCCCCGACATCTCGCCGCCGCAGGTGGTGGTCTCCGCCCATTACCCCGGCGCCAGCGCCCAGGTGGTGGCCGACACGGTGACCACGCCGCTCGAGCAGCAGATCAACGGCGTCGAAGGCATGACCTACATGTCCTCGACCAGTTCGAATGACGGCTCATCGACCATCACCGTCACCTTCAACGTCGGCTACAACATCAACACCGCCGCCGTCGACGTGCAGAACCGCGTGTCGCAGGCGTCGTCGTCGTTGCCGGCCATCGTCAACCAGTCCGGCGTTTCGGTCAAAAAGCAGAACCCGAACTTCGTGCTGATCGTCAACCTGACCTCGCCCGACCATTCGGTGGACTCGGTGGCGCTCAGCAACTACGCGGCGCTGCAGATCCTCGACCCGCTGAAGCGCGTGCCCGGCGTCGGCGACGTGCAGGTGTTCGGCGAACGCCGCTATTCCATGCGCGTCTGGCTCGACCCCGACAAGCTCGCCAACCTCGGCCTCACCGCCGTCGACGCGCAGCAGGCGATTGCCGAGCAGAACGTCCAGGTCGCCGCCGGCAAGATCGGCCAGGCGCCGGCGCCCGCCGGCACCGCCTTCGAAATGCAGGTCAACGCCGTGGGCCGCCTCAGCGATCCCACAGAATTCGGCGAGATCGTGCTGCGCGCCGACGGCCCGAGCGGCGCGGTGGTGCGCCTCAAGGATGTCGCCCGCATCGAGCTGGGCGCGCTGCAATATTCCTCGTCCGCCTTCTTCGGCAAGGACCCCACCGTGGTGCTGGGCGTATTCCAGATGCCGGGGTCCAACGCGCTCGCCCTGCAGGCCGGCGTCAAGGCCAAGATGGAGGAGCTTTCCAAGCGCTTCCCGGCCGGCATCTCCTACGCCATGCATTATGACACCACCCGCTTCGTGCAGGCGGCGATGGACGACGTGCTGAAGACGCTCGGCGAAGCGCTGGTGCTGGTCATCGCCGTGGTGTTCATCTTCCTGCAAAGCTGGCGCACCACCGTCATCCCGGCCATCGCCATTCCGGTGTCGCTGGTCGGCACGCTGGTGGTGATGGAACTGATGGGCTTCTCGCTCAACATGCTCAGTCTATTGGGCATGGTGCTGGCGCTGATGGCGGTGTTCATTCCGGTCGCCTTCATCCCCGGCGTCACCGGCCAGCTCTACAACCAGTTCGCGCTCACCGTGGCGATCTCCGTCGGCATCTCTGCCTTCAACTCGCTGACGCTGAGCCCGGCCCTGTCGGCCGCCTTCCTGCGCCATCAGGGGGCGACGCGCTTCCCGCCGTTCCGCTGGTTCAATGCGGCCTTCAACTGGATGTCGCATGCCTATGCCTCAAGCGTCGGCCTGCTGGTCAAACTGCGCTATGTGGTGCTGGCGCTGTTCGTCGTCGCTCTTGGCACCACTTACTGGCTGTGGAACCGCATTCCCTCCACCTTCCTGCCGGTGGAAGACCAGGGCTATTTCTTCGTGGTCGTCCAGCTGCCGGACGGCGCCTCGCTCGAACGCACCAACAAGGTGGCCGAGCAGGTGCGCGACATCCTGGAGAAGACGCCGGGCGTCGAAATCGTCGGCGCCATCTCCGGCCTCAACTTCCTGACCTCGGCGGCCCAGTCCAACTCGGCCGTGGAGTTCGCCATCCTCAAGCCCTGGGAAGAGCGCGGGCCGGAGCAGAACGCCTCGCGCATCGTCGAGCAAGTGCGCCCCAAGCTGATGGCCATCCCCGACGCCTTCGCGCTGTCCTTCGATCCGCCGTCGATCCCCGGCCTCGGCGCCACCGGCGGCTTCGAATTCCAGGTGAAGGACCTCTCCGGCCGTGGCAGCCAGGCGCTGAACGACGCGACGCAGGCCCTGCTTGCCGCCGCCCGCCAGCAGCCCGAACTCAACGCCCGGCAGATGTTCTCGAGCTTCGGCACCTCGACGCCGCAGTTCATCTACGACCTCGACCGCAACAAGGCCAAGCTGCTGGGCCTCAACCTGCCGGACATCTTCAACACGCTGCAGATCTATCTCGGCTCGCTCTACGTCAACGACTTCAACCTGTTCGGCCGCACCTTCCGCGTCACCTTGCAGGCCGATCAGAACGCCCGTTCGTCGGCCAATGATCTGACGCGCCTCTATGTGAGGAACAACACCGGCGGCATGGTGCCGCTCTCCACCCTCGGCGAGCTCAAGCCCACCGTGGGTCCGGAAACCGTGCCGCACTACAATTCCAACGCCTCGGCGCTGATCAACGGCGGCCCGGCCCCCGGCTTCTCGTCGGGCCAGGCGATCGCCGCCATGGAGCGGGTGGCCGGAGAAGTGCTGCCGCGCGACTTCGGCTACGAATGGACGGGCATCACCTTCCAGGAGCTGAAGGCCGGCTCAGCGGCAACGATCGTGTTCGGCCTTGCCATCGTGTTCGTCTTCCTGATCCTGGCGGCGCAATACGAGAGCTGGACCATGCCCTTCGTGGTGCTGCTCACCGTGCCGCTGGCGCTGCTCGGAGCGATGGGCGCCATCAACCTGCGCGGCATGCAGATCGACGTCTACTCGCAGATCGGCTTCGTCATGCTGATCGGCCTTGCCGCCAAGAACGCCATCCTGATCGTCGAGTTTGCCCGCAAGCGGCGCGAAGACGGGATCGGCATCGTCGAGGCGGCGAAAGAGGCGGCGCGCCTGCGTCTCCGCCCGATCCTGATGACGGCGTTCGCCTTCATCCTCGGCGCGGTGCCGCTGATGTTCGCCACCGGCGCCGGCGCCGCCAGCCGGCAATCGCTGGGCACCGCCGTGGTCGGCGGCATGCTGGCGGCCACCGTGCTGACGCTGATCTTCACCCCCGTGTTCTACGTGGTGATCGAGCGCCTGCGCGAGGCGATGAACCCCGCCATCGCCCACGACGCTGCCGCCCATCATCACGCCCACCATCCCGTAGCTGCCAACGAGGTCGATGACATCGACCTGTCCAAGGCAGCCGAGTAAACGGAGTTTTCGCCATGTCTTTCCTGACAAGACGGCCTGTCACCTCTCTCCTGACCGTTCTGGTGGTCGGTGCCGGCGCCAGCCTGTTCCATCCCGCCGTGCGCACCTACGCGCTTGATACCCTGCACATCCAGGACTTCTTCGCCACGCCGGCCTCGGCCACCGCCGCCCCGCCGGCGCCCCAGGCCATGCCGGTGCCGGTGGAGAAGGTCAGCAAGCGCACGCTGCCGGTCTTCCTCGACTATCCCGCTCGCACCGAGGCGATCCAGTCGGTGTCGTTGCAAGCCAAGGTCACCGGCTTCCTCAAGACGCAGGCGGTCGCCGACGGCGCCGACGTCAAGGCGGGCGACGTGCTCTACACGATCGACGACCGCGACGCGCAGACGGCACTCGACCAAGCCAAGGCGCAGTTGCAGCGCGACACCGCCCAGGTCGACTACCTGCGCTCCAACCTCGACCGGGGCCAGGAGCTGTCGCAGAAAGGCTTCCTCGCCAAGGACACCTACGACCAGCGCTCAAGCGCGCTGCTCCAGGCCCAGGCGTCGATTGGCATTTCCAACGCCGCCGTCCGCTCGGCCGAACTCGACATCGAGCGTTCGACCATCCGCGCGCCCTTCCCCGGCCGCCTCGGCCGCAGCGCCGCCTCGGTCGGCACGCTGGTCTCATCGGGCAACACCGTGCTCAACACGCTGGTGCAGCTCGATCCGATCTACGTGACGTTCAACCCTAGCGAAAAGGAACTCGCCACCATCAAGGCGGCGCTCGCCAAGGGTGAAGTCTCCGCCGACATCAGCCTCACCGGCGCCGAGGGCACCGACGCCGGCCAAGGAGGGGGCAAGCACTACCCCGGCAAGCTCACCTTCATCGACAACCGGCTCGATCCGTCGACCGGCACGGTAGCCGCCCGCGCCACCATCGCCAACGCCGCCTTCGACCTCCTGCCCGGCCAATACGTCCACCTCCGCCTCAGCGTCGGCAGCGAACCCGACGTGCTGATGGCGCCCCAGGTAGCCCTCGGCTCCAGCCAACTGGGCAAGTTCGTCTACGTCGTCGGCAAGGACAGCAAGGTCGAACAGCGCATGGTCCAGATCGGCCGCACCGACGGCGACCAGATCGCCGTGCTATCGGGGATCACGGAGAACGACCTGATCATCTCGGGCAATCTGCAGAAGATCTGGCCGGGGGTTCCCGTGCAGCCACTGCCGGAGAAGGTGGCGATGAAGTGAGGGACTGATCAGTCCCTGCGCCTACGCCGACAAGCAACATCCCGCCGCCGCCTTGAAAGAGGTTGGCGGCGGTGGCTTTTGGGGGCTGGGCGCCCTATATCCGCCCCTCTCCCTTTCCGGCCTGAGGTCCTCTGCCTGCGCAGAGGATGACAATTTATAATTATGATACAAATACATAGCCGCCGAACCCCGTACTCGGGGCAAATTCCCGGGCACGCAGGTGCAATATTTCCGATCTCGCATGTGCGAGATTAAGCGATTTCAAGTACTTGGTGGGCATTGCCACCGT
>JAGSYV010000179.1 GCA_018262505.1 Pseudomonadota bacterium | reverse complement strand
GACGATCACCGGCGAGTATCCCGAAGAGGATGATGCCTTCCAGCACGACCCGTCCGATGGCGACGTGTTCCTGAAGCCGGATTTTTCGACGCTGACCGCAGTGCCTTGGGCATCGGAGCCGACCGCACAGATCATCCACGATGCCTTTCACCGCGACGGCCGGTCCTTCGACCTCGGACCGCGCCAGATCTTGAGAAAAATCATCGGCCTCTACGAGCGCGACGGCCTCAAGGCCGTGGTGGCGCCGGAGATCGAGTTCTATCTCGTCAAGCAGAACCTCGACCCCGACTATCCGCTGGAGCCGCCGATCGGCCGTTCTGGCCGCGCCGAGGCGAGCCGGCAGTCCTATTCGATTCAGCACGTCAACGAGTTCGACGACCTGTTCGACGATATCTATGAGTTTTCCGAAAAACAGGGCCTCGAGATCGACACGCTGATCCACGAGGAAGGCGCCGCGCAGATGGAAATCAATCTCCGCCATGGCGACCCGCTCGCCCTCGCCGACCAAGTGTTCACCTTCAAGCGGACGATCCGCGAGGCGGCGCTTCGGCACAAGATGTACGCCACCTTCATGGCCAAGCCGATGAGCCGCGAACCGGGTTCCGCGATGCACATCCATCAATCGGTGGTCGATATCGAAACCGGCCGCAACATCTTCTCGGATGACGAAGGCAACCCTACCCCCGCCTTCTTCTCCTTCATCGCTGGCTTGCAGAAATATCTGCCGGCGGTGATGTGCATCCTTGCTCCGTACGTCAATTCCTTCCGCCGGCTGACGCGTGGCACGGCGGCACCGATCAACGTTCATTGGGGCTATGACAACCGGACCGTCGGCATTCGTGTCCCCAATTCGGGGCCGGGCTCGCGACGCGTCGAAAACAGGGTGCCGTCGTCGGATGCCAACCCCTACCTCGCCATTGCTGCCTCGCTTGCCTGTGGCCTTCTTGGCATGCAGCAGCGGCTCACCCCCGAGGAGCCGATCTCAGGGTCGGCCCGCGACCTACCCTTCGGCCTGCCGCGCGGTCTTCTGGAAGCGTTGGCACTGTTCGAGGACAACGCCGACCTCGCCGAAGTGTTCGGTCCACGCTTCATGGCCACCTATCGGGCGATCAAGCAGCAGGAATACGAGACCTTCATGAACGTCATCTCCAGCTGGGAACGACAGCATCTCCTGCTGGCGGTGTAAGCATTGTCGGTGTGTGTAGACAGGACTATACTCTCGTCTACACACAAGGAGGCAGCGATGGGATTGAACATCCGCAGCGAGGAAGTCAACCGCCTCGCGACTGAACTCGCCGAGCAGCGCAAGATCACCAAGACCGAGGCGGTACGGCTGGCGCTCGCCAACGAGTTGGAACGACAGCACGAGGGAAAGTCATTGCGCGAACGGCTGGAGCCGATCCTTGCGCGCGTTGCCACTTATCCGAAGACCGGGCTTCCGGCCGATAAGGCATTCTTCGACGAAATCAACGGTGGTTACTGATGTTCGTCGACGCCTCGGCAATCATCGCCATTCTTTCCCAGGAACCGGAAAAGAACGCTTTCATCGACGCTCTTGAAGGGACGCCCCTTGAAGACCGTATCACCTCGGCGATCGCGGTCTGGGAAGCGATTGCCGGCTTGGCGCGCCGGATGTCCATTCCGCTCGCCGTAGCCGAAAGCGATGTCCGAGAGTTCCTGGGAACGGCGTCGATAAATGTGATTCCCTTAACGCTTGACCACCTCTCGCCTGCGCTCGACGCCCTCGACCGCTACAGTCGTCACTGCCTGCCGGAGAGCGAGCGGAACAAGGCGCTCAACCTCGGCGACTGTTTCCACTACGCCGCTGCTCGACGCGCCGGAACCGGCATCTTGCACAAGGATGCCGGCCTTGCCCTCACCGACCTGCCGCGTTCTTAAGCGGCCGCCTTCATTCCGAGGCTTTCATGCTCATTCACAATACCTATCCTACCGAACATTATCGTGCCCTCGATGCGGCGCATCATCTGCATCCTTTTTCGGACACGCGCTCGCTCAATGCCGGCGGCGTCCGCGTCATCGTCAAGGGTGAAGGCGTCTGGCTGACCGACAGCGACGGCAACCGCATCCTCGACGGCATGTCGGGCCTGTGGTGCGTCAATATCGGCCACGATCGACCGGAAATCGCCGAGGCCGTGCAACAGCAGATGGCCGAGATTTCCTACTACAATACCTTCTTCAAGACGACGCATCCGCCAGCGGTGGAACTGGCCGCGCTGATTGCCGAAGTAACGCCTGAGGGCTTCAACCGCGTATTCTTTTGCGGCTCGGGCTCGGAGGCCAACGACACCGTGCTCCGGATGGTGCGGACCTATTGGGCGACGCTCGGCAAGCCGGACAAGCAGGTGATCATCACCCGCCGCAACGCCTATCACGGCTCCACGGTGGCCGGCGCGTCGCTCAGCGGCATGGCGCCGATGCATGCCCAGGGCGGATTGCCCATTCCCGGCATCCACCACATCGGCCAGCCCTACTGGTTCGATGAGGGGGAGGATCTCACACCGGCCGAATTCGGCCTCAAGGCGGCGCGCGAGCTTGAGACCGCGATCGATACAATCGG
The DNA here is from genome assembly GCA_018262505.1 of Pseudomonadota bacterium. Classification (GTDB taxonomy): domain Bacteria; phylum Pseudomonadota; class Alphaproteobacteria; order Rhizobiales; family Pleomorphomonadaceae; genus Pleomorphomonas. The sequence goes on along the minus strand of JAGSYV010000179.1, from coordinate 11,196 downwards.
CGAAGGCAAGGTGGCCGCCTTCCTCGCCGAGCCGATCCAGGGCGCTGGCGGCGTTATCATTCCGCCGGATACCTATTGGCCGGAGGTTGCCCGCATCTGCCGCGAGCGCGACATCCTGTTCGTTTCCGACGAGGTGATCTGCGGCTTCGGCCGGCTCGGCTCCTGGTTTGGCGCGGAGCACTTTGGATTGAAGCCCGACCTGATGCCGATCGCCAAGGGGCTTTCCTCGGGCTACCTGCCGATCGGCGGCGTACTGGTTTCCGACAAGGTGGCCAGAGTGATCGAGGATACCGGCGAGTTCAACCACGGCTTTACTTATTCAGCCCATCCGGTCTGCGCGGCGGCGGCGATTGCCAATCTGAAGATCCTGCGCGGCGAGAAGCTGGTTGAGCGCGTCCGCGACGACATCGGCCCCTATCTTCGCGAGCGTTGGCTGAAGCTTTCCGACCATCCCTTGGTTGGCGAAGCCCGCATGACCGGCCTGATGGGGGCGCTGGAACTCGTTCCGGCGAAACCCTCGCGCCGGCGGTTTACCGGCAACGGCAGCATCGGCCTTCGCTGCCGTGAGCACTCGTTCAAGAACGGCCTCGTCATGCGTCACGTTCATGACAGCATGGTCATCGCACCGCCCTTCGTGCTCACCCATGAAGAGGCCGACGAACTGATCCGCCTTGCGACCCTGACGCTCGACATGACGCATGCCGACTTGAAGCGCGACGGCCTCATGGGCTGAGCATGGCACCGGCTGGGCAGGGACAATCGCCCTGGTCCAACTTTCAAATTACGCAGTGCCGATTGTTTCAGATAGGGTACGGCCGATAAGACGCGGACGACGCTGAAGCGACCGGGAGGACGGCCCCGTGGCGCAGGTCGGCCGACCTTCCACCGACGTCCGGCCTGGACTTCAGGCAGGGACTATTTTTGGACCGATCCACATGTTCTCCGCGCCGACTTTCATGCCCGCCGAGGGGCGAGCCCCACACGTCGCCTCCTGGTATGCCGCCTCTGCCGGCGACATTCCGACCTATCCGGCGCTGAAAGGCCACTGCCGGGCTGACATCGCCATCGTTGGAGGTGGCTACACCGGCCTTTCCGCCGCGCTGTCGCTCTCGAAGGCTGGATACAAGGTGGTTGTATTCGAGGCCAACAAGATCGGCTGGGGCGCCTCGGGCCGCAACGGCGGCCAAATCCATCCCGGTCAGCGGCAGGATCCCGAGTGGCTGACCTCACGCATTGGCGAGGGACCGACGCGCGACCTTCTGCGGCTCGCCGACGAGGCGCGCGCCCATCTCGACCGGCTGATCACCGAGAACGCCATCGATTGCGATTTCCGGCCGGGCCTCATCCACACCGTCCACAAGCCGCGCTGGGTGGAGGCGGAAAAGCGCCATGTCGACCACCTCCGGACCAAGTGGGGCATCGAGCGTCAGTTTCTCGACCGGGAGGAGACGGCGCGGCGGATCGGGACCGACGCTTATCACGCGGGTAGTTTCGACCCGCAAGGCGGCAAGCTGCATCCGCTGAAATTCGCTCTTGGTCTCGCCGAGGCGGCGGTCGACGCCGGCGCGACGCTCTATGAGGACAGCCGCGTCACGGAAATTCGCCATAGCAGCAAACCCATCGTCGTCACTGCCGACGGCGAGGCCATGGTCGACACGGTGATCATCGCCGGCAACGGCTATCTGGGCGGCCTCGACGTGGAGACCGACGCCCGCGTGCTGCCGATCAACAATTTCGTGGTTGCCACCGAGCCGCTCGACGAGGTGCTGATCCCCGGCGAGGAGGCGGTGAGCGACAGCCGTTTCGTCGTCTACTACTGGCACCAGACGCCCGACCGGCGTCTGGTGTTCGGCGGTGGCGAAACCTACAGCCATGCCTTCCCCGAGGACATCGCGGCCTTCGTGCGGCCGCATCTCGCCCGCGTCTATCCCAAGCTCGCCAACGTACCGATCAGTCATTCTTGGGGTGGCACGCTCGGCATCACCTTCAACCGCATGCCGTTCATTCACCGGCCGAAGCCCAACGTCTACATAGCCGCCGGCTATTCCGGACAGGGTGTCATGCTGGCGCCCTTCGTCGGCCATGTCATCGCCGAGGCGGTTGGCGGTGCCATGGGACGGTTCGATGCGTTCGCCAAGGTGCCAGTATTGCCCTTCCCCGGTGGCACATTGCTGCGCTGGCCGACGCTGGTCGCGGCCATGACTTGGTTCAAGCTGTTGGACAGCATTTGACACCAACGGACAGCCTATTTTTGCAGAAAATAAGCTATATCCTTTGTAGGTTTTCAACAAATCGGCGACAGCGGGTTATTTTTTCCTCTGTCGCCGTGCTTTTTGAAACGAGGGCGCAGGCCCTCGACAGGGCGATCGACTATGTGTTCAGTCAGTATCGCCACCTTTCGGACACCCGAGCCCTCATGCTTGAAATTCTGACCGCCAATCGACTTTCCGACGGCGACGTCGTGTACCGCACTGCGGCGGGCGACTGGGTTGCCGAAGTGGACGCCGCCGTGTTGATCGAAGATGCGGCTCAGCTCGCCGTTGCCGTGGTGGCGGCGAAAGCCGACGTCGTAGCGTCCAAAGTGCTGGATGTGGCGCCGGTCGCCGTCGAGGTGACGGACGGACGCATCGTCCCGAAGCGGCTCCGCGAGCGCATCCGCGCCTTCGGCCCTACCGTCAAGTCCGATCACCGGCCCGGTGCCGTCTGAGGAAAGGAGACCGCCATGTATCGTTATGACGAATTCGATGCCGCCTTCGTGCGTGAGCGTGTCACCCAGTTCTCCGACCAAGTCGACCGGCGACTCAAGGGCGAGATCACTGAAGACGAATTCAGGCCGCTTCGCCTGATGAACGGCGTCTACCTGCAGCTTCATGCCTACATGCTGCGCGTGGCCATTCCCTATGGCACGCTGTCGTCGACCCAGATGCGCCGTCTCGCCCACATCGCCCGCACCTATGACAAGGATTTCGGCCACTTCACCACCCGGCAGAACATACAGTTCAACTGGCCTGCGCTGAAGGACGTGCCGGCCATTCTCGCCGAACTGGCCGAGGTAGAGATGCACGCCATCCAAACCTCCGGCAATTGCATCCGCAATGTCACCGCCGATCATTTCGCCGGCGCCGCCTTCGACGAGGCCGACGACCCCCGCCCCTACGCGGAGATCCTGCGGCAGTGGTCGTCGTTGCATCCCGAGTTCTCGTTCCTGCCGCGCAAGTTCAAGATCGCGGTGACCGGGGCCGCCCACGACCGGGCGGCCATCCGCCTGCACGACATCGGTCTCGAGGTGAAGCGCGGCGACGATCGCGGCATCGGCTTTGCCGTCTACGTCGGTGGCGGTCAGGGACGCACGCCGATGCTGGCGCGCGAGATCAATGCCTTCGTTCCGGAAGCGGACATTCTCGCCTATGTCGACGCGATCCTGCGCGTCTACAATCTGTTTGGCCGCCGCGACAACAAGTACAAGGCGCGCATCAAGATCCTCGTGCATGAAACCGGCATCGATGAACTGCGGCGGCTGGTGGAAGAAGAGTTCGCGCAAATCCGTGGCGGCGTTCTCGGCCTGCCGGCGGAGGAAGTGGAGCGTATCCGCGCCTATTTCGCGCCGCCTCCCTTTGAAGACCGCCCTGCAGTCTCCGCCAAGCTGGACGCGGCCCGTGCCATCAACCCGACACTCGACCGCTTTGCGCGGCAGAACCTGCATCGCCACAAGGCGCCGGGCTACACCTCGCTCACCATTTCGCTGAAGCCGATCGGCGGCATTCCCGGCGACGCGTCGGCCGACCAGATGGATGCTGTGGCCGACATCGCCGAAAAATGGGCCTTCTCGGAAATCCGCGTCAGCCATGAGCAAAACCTCATCCTGCCGCATCTGGCCCTCGACGATCTACCAGAGGTCTATGAAGCGCTTGCCGCGGCCGGTCTCGCCACTGCCAACGCCGGCGCCATTACCGACATCATCGCCTGCCCAGGCCTCGATTATTGCGCACTTGCCAATGCTCGTTCGATCCCGCTCGCTTCGCAGCTTTCCGAACGTTTCGGCGCGCCGGCACGGCAGGACGAAATCGGGCCGCTGTCGATCAAGATCTCTGGCTGCATCAACGCCTGCGGCCATCATCACGTCGGCCACATCGGCATCCTGGGTGTCGATCGCAAGGGCGAGGAATTCTATCAGATCAGTCTTGGCGGCAACCCCGACGAGAGCGCGTCGATCGGCGAGATCATCGGGCCAGGCTTTTACGCCGAGGGGGTGGTCGACGCCGTCGAAACCATCGTCGACGACCAAGGGCTCGCCGCCGAGGCGCGCCTCCTGTCCGCCCGCCATGAGGGCGAGGAAGCGGAGGCGATCGTTGCCGCCGCGCTCGACGTCTATGCCGGCAAGATTGCGCTGGTGTCGAGCTTCGGCGCCGACAGCGCCGTGCTGCTCGCCATGGTGGCCGACATCGACCGCTCCTTGCCGGTGATCTTTCTCGATACCGGCAAACTGTTCCCGGCAACCGTCGCTTATCGCGACAGTCTGGTAGACGCGCTCGGCCTCACCGGCATCGTCACTCAAGGCCCCGACGCGGAAGATCTCGCCGCGACCGATCCGGCCGGAGCCCTGTGGATGACCGACACCGACGCCTGCTGCGACACACGCAAAGTGAAACCGCTGGCCGCCGCGCTCCAGCCTTTTGCCGCGTGGATTTCCGGCCGCAAGCGCTACCAGGCAGAGACGCGGGCCAACCTGCCCCTGTTCGAAGTTGCCAGTGGCCGCATCAAGGTCAACCCACTGCTCGGCTGGGACCGGGCGCGCATCGAAGCCTATCGCCAAGCACGCCAGCTGCCGCCGCATCCGCTGGTCGCCGAAGGCTATCCCTCGATCGGCTGTCTGCCCTGCACCGATAAGGTCAGGCCCGGCGAAGACGAACGGGCGGGCCGGTGGCGGGGCAAGGCGAAGACCGAATGCGGCATCCATCTCGGCCAGCCTTCGGGCACGGTCATTCCAGGGATCTGAATCATGGTCGCCACCGCCATCGTGCCGCAAGGCGCTGCCACCAGCACCTCGACGCCGGACATTTACCGCGCTGGTCGCTTCGAGCCGAATGACTTTGCCATTGCAGCCGAAGACAATGGCGGCGACGGCCTGATCCTGCCGCTCGCCGCTTTGCGGGCAGCGCTCGAGGGCAACAGCATTGGCAACCGGCGGCTTGGCCTGCTGTTCTCGCCTGCCGACCGTCTCGATGATGCATTGCCGCTTCTCGACCGGATCGCCGTGGTCGCCGTCGATTTCCCGAAATTTGCCGATGGTCGCGGCTTCAGCCATGCCGCCCGCCTCGTCCGCGCCGGCTTCAAGTGCGAGATCCGGGCGGTCGGCGATGTGCTGATCGATGAAATCTCCCTGATGCGCCGCGTCGGCTTCACGGCGTTCGAGGTCAGGAACGAGACGACCCGCCGTTATCTTGCCGAAGGTCGTGATCCTTCGCCCAGTCTGCATTACCAGCCGGGCGCCGTTCCGGAACCGCCGGCCGGCACCCGTCCCTGGCTTCGCCGCCGCACGACCTGATATCGTCGCTCTTTTCAAGGGGCAGGCACCGAACGGCGCACCGGGTCTCCTCATCGCTTGTCGAAACCAGGTCCGCCAGCCATCGCCAGGGATCAGCCGATGCGGAACCGCCGGGCCTCGGCCGGGTTGGCGAATACCTCGCGATCAAGACGCGACAGCATGTAGGAGATGAGACCGGTCGTGATCATGTCGGTCTGCCAGGGCAGCGTCTCGATGACCGTCGAGCGGCGGAGATCCTCGACCAGCGCCGCCTCGATCGCCGCCTTCATCCCCGTCTCGAACAGCGGATAAGCGCGCACCGAACCGCCCGTCAACACGATTCGGCTGGGGTTGATCAGCGCCATCAGTCGGGCGAGCCCATAGCCAAGCGCTTCACCTGCCCGATCGTAGATCGCCCGCGTCGCTTTGTCGCCGGCATAGGCAGCCGCCTCGTGGGCGATCAATTCTCCCTGGGTCGGGCGCACGCTGAGCGGCGGCGCATCCTCGGGCAGACCCAGCGCCTGGCGGTGAATGGCATAGTCGGCGATATAGGCTTCAAGACAGCCGCGCCGGCCGCACTGGCAGAGGGCACCGTTGGGCAGATGATTCATATGGCCGAATTCGGCCGCCGAGCCCGCGGCACCATGGTGCAGGCGATCACCGACGAACAATCCGGCTCCGACGCCCTGATCGACGAAGATCACCGCGAAGGTCCCGCTGTAGACGTCTGGATTGGCCTCATGCAGGGCCTGGGCAATCATGTTGGCATCGTTGGAGAGGATGCAGTTGCGACCGGTGAGCATCCTGAGGGGCTCAACGAGGCGCATGTCGCGCACGCTGAAGGCCGGCGACCACATCACCGATCCGGCATTGGTGTCGACGAAGCCTTGCGCGCCGATGGCGATCTCGGCCACCTGGCGGAAATCGATGCCGTTGTCGGCGACGATGCCGTGGAGAAGGTCGGCGAGCTTCGCGGGAAAGCTGTCACGCGTCTCCTCGTAGGTCGGCAGAACCACGTCCTTGTGGTCGATGAGCCGACCATCGAAATCGGCGAGCTGCAGCACCACACTGTCGCGCGAGATCTTGGCGGCCAGCACATAGCCGGCTGTCGGATCGAGGCGCAGCATGACGCGCGGCCGGCCACGCCGCGCCGGTTCGACCTGGACCTCGCCCCCCTCCACCTCGTCGTCGCGCGCTTCGACCAGCCCTTCAGCGATCAGATCGGCGGTGATGGCGGTAATCGTCGCCGGCGAGAGACGCGTTTCGGCGCCGAGGTCGACGCGGGCGATCGGCTCGCGCCGCCGCAACGCCGATAGCACCAGCGAACGATTTTGCCGACGGACGTGATCGCTGTCGGCCTTCGACCGAAACGCGCCGCGACCCATCTCCACGCACGGTCATGATTATGCCTGTCCTCCCCGCCGGGGTTTCCCCTCTCTGGCGCCCGCTTTACCGCTAGATTATCCCCAGGCCAGCCAGCCCCAACCTGATCGAAAAGCGGATGTCCAAACCAACCGGCCCAAGCCTTCGCTGATCGACCAGATGGCTTAATCGGGTCGGCGAGCCCTCCTGACCGCAGTCCATTTCAGAACCCTCCTGCCCCCACCCCCATTTGGTGCTCATGCGGAGCGTGCGATCCGTCGCCTCCACCGCCGCCGAGCCGTCCGTTCACCTCCCTCACGGCGTCCGGCCCAAATCGGTCTGAATATTGACATCGCGCCCCGCCTCGGTCCACGGTTTTTTTGAGCTTCAAAGATAATCATTTGACAGGGCGATCCCGCTTCACAATGCTCGGCCCGGCGCGTATTGTCCGCGCGCCGTTGGGAAGGACATTCGGGGGGGCGTCTTCTACATGCGGAGGGTGCTTCCGGTCATTGCTCTCGGCCTGCTCTGCCAGGCGGCGGTAGCGTCGCCGGTGATCGGTGTCAGTTGGCCCGGCGACACGACGCATCAATGGAAGGCGGATTCGGAAACGATCCGCAAGGCGGTGTCGGTTGCTTCCGGAGCGGTGATCGAAACCGATGCCCGACTGTCGGCCGCCAAACAAATTCTCGACGTCAAAAGCCTTATCGATGCGCACGTCGACGTGCTGATTGTCGCGGCCGTCGATCCACGGGCCCTGGAGTCGTCGATCCTCGCGGCTGTGGCCGCCGGCGTGCCGATCATCGGCTACGATCGGCCCATCGGTCTCGATGGCGTGGTCTCGATCGGCTTCAATCAGACAGATATCGGCCGGCTTCAGGCGCTGGCTCTTTATGCCGCGCGGCCGCGCGGCGATTGGGTCCTGCTCAAAGGCGATTTCGACGACCCTCAAACCGCCCGTCTCTACGCCGGCCAGATGGGCGTGCTGAAAGATTCCATCAACGCCGGACTGATCCGGATTGCCGGGGAGGCCTATACGCCCGGCGGTCTTTCGCTCAACGCTCGAAGGGCCTTCGGCAACATTCTCGACGACACCCGCAACGTCGTCGATGCTGTGCTGACGCCGGATGACGCCAGCGCCGGTGAGGCCATCTCGGTCCTTGAGGAACGGGGCCTTGCCAATAATGTGGCCGTCGTCGGTCAGGGCGGCGATCCGATAACGCTCAACCGCATCGCGCGCGGATTGCAGGCGGCCACAATCTGGGAAGATCACGCCGCGCTTGCCCGCAAGGCGGGCGAAGTGGCGCTGAAGCTGGCGGACGGCCATTCGCCGCGCGAACTGGCGGTCGCCAAACCGACCGATGACGGGAAAGGAACGACTTACGAGCTCTATCTCCAGCCCTTCACCATCACCGTCGACGCGCTGGGCCTCGCCCTGACAGCCGGCTGGATCGATACCCAACGTCTTTGTCAGGACGTGCCGGCCGGCCATATCGCCGACTGTCCCTGAGAGCTATGCAACCGATCAGGCGAATAGTTCCGGGCGGCGTCGGCGCAACGCCTCAACGAGCAGCCGCGTCTTGAGATCGAGCGCCTCGCCGCCATCGGCGAGATCGGCCAGCGCGGACAGCGACAGCTCAACGACCTCGATCTCCTCGTTTTCTTCGGCGAGACCGCCACCCTTGCCACGCGGCGCCGTCGCGTCGAGTTCCCCCAAATAGAGCCATACCCGTTCGGTGAGCGATCCCGGCGAGGCGTAAGGGCGCCCCAGGAACTCCAGCTTGCCGACCACGCAGCCAGCCTCTTCCCAAGCCTCGCGGCGCACCGTCGTCTCGCCGCTTTCGCCATCATCGACAATGCCGGCGATCGCTTCGAGCGTGATGCCGTGACCGTCAGCCAGCAGTGCTGCCGCTCGCACCTGACGCACGAGCACGGCAGTTCGACGGACCGAATCGTAAATCAGAACGGCGGCACCATCGCCGTGGTCATGCACCTCGCGCCGCACCAGGCGGGGCTCGCCGTGAACAGTCGTCTCAAGGACCGCGACTTCCAGTGTCAGCCAGCCGTCATAGACGACCCGGCGCTCCTTGACGGATACGGGAGGCAAGCAGTTGTCGGCAAGTTGGTCCGCCATATGGAATCTCCCCTGTCGCCGGTGGTGCGCCCCTTGATAGCCGCCCACCCTCGATCTCGCCAGCATTGCCCGTCAGTCGACACGGACCATCCACGCCGCCCCCACTGCCTCTGTCGCCCGTCGGCAACAGTCGGGCGCCGCGCCGCACATTATAAGGGAGATACGCTCGGCGCTTGACCGCCGCCCCCCGCCTCGGCCAAATGCAACAGCCATCGTTTGGGAGTCCAGCATGACCGTTCAGTCCTGTCTCGCCGTCGTCCTCGCGGCCGGGGAAGGCACGCGCATGAAATCCGACCTGCCGAAGGTGCTGCATGCGGTCGGTGGCCGCCCGCTCATCGATGCCGTGCTGGAAAGTGCCCGGGCCGGCGGCGCGGACCGGCTCGCCGTGGTGATCGGTGCCGGCGCCGACAAGGTCCGCGCCCATCTGAACAAAACGGCCTCGGACGCCCAGGTCTTCGAACAGTGCGAACGACTCGGCACGGCCCACGCAGCGCTCGCCGCCCGCGAGGCGCTCGCCAGCCACCGGGGACCAGTCCTCGTGCTGTTCGGCGATACACCGCTCGTCCGGCCGGCGACCATCGCCGCCCTGACCAAACGGCTGTCGGCCGGTGCCGATATTGCCCTGCTCGGCTTTACGACCGACACGCCCACCGGCTACGGGCGCCTGATCGTCGAGGATGGTCGCCTCGTCGCCATCGTCGAGGAAAAGGATGCCGACCCGGCAACCAAGACGATCCGTCTGTGCAACTCGGGCATCATGGCCTTCCGCTCAGGGCTGTTGCCGGGGCTCATCGAGGCGATCGGCAACACCAACGCCAAAGGCGAGTACTATCTGACGGATGCCATCGCCGTTGGAACGGCGCGTGGCCTTCGGGCCGAGGCGGTTATCGGCGACGACGAAAGCGAGTTCGTGGGCATCAACGACCGCGCCCAGCTTGCCGCCGCGGAGGCGATCTTCCAGCGGCGGGCGCGGACCGCGGCCATGGCAAACGGCGCGACGCTGGTCGCGCCGGACACCGTATTCTTTTCCTTTGATACCCGTCTCGGCCGCGACGTGATCGTCGAACCCAATGTCATTTTCGCTCCGGGGGTAGACGTGGCTTCCGGCACCGTCATTCGGGCCTTCAGCCATCTTGAAGGCGCCAAGGTGGCCGCCGGCGCGGTGGTCGGCCCTTACGCACGGCTCCGGCCGGGGGCAGACCTTGCCGAGAATGTCCACGTCGGCAATTTCGTGGAGATCAAGAACGCCCGCGTCGATCAGGGGGCCAAGGTCAACCATCTCACCTATATCGGCGATGCCACGATCGGCGCTCGCACCAATGTCGGCGCCGGCACCATCACCTGCAACTATGATGGCGTCTTCAAGCACAAGACGATCATCGGCGCCGACGTCTTTGTCGGCTCAAATACCGTCATGGTGGCGCCGGTCACGGTCGGCGACAATGCCCTGACCGCCGCCGGCTCGGTGATCACCGCTGATGTCCCCAACGGTGCCATGGCCTTCGGTCGCGCTCGGCAGGAAATCAAAGAGGGCATGGGAGCGGCGAAGAAGGCCGCGCTGGCAGCGAAGAAAGCCGCTGCGAAGTCTGCGACCTGATTCAGCCTCCCTATAGAGGTAATCGCGGGCCACCGGCGGTCGCATACCGGCTGGTGCGCCTCCGCCGCGCCGGATGGCGATGTCGATTCATTCCCTTTTGACTCATTTTCCACGTCCGAAATGCCGGGCGTGGTCAGGCTGCGCGCGCAGATCAAGAGTTGGAAAGGACAATCTTCGGCAAGTGTGCACGGCATCGGCGAGGCGGCGATGAAAGCGCAGCTGTGCGCCGTTTCAATCCTGCAATAACGCATTTCACGGCCCGAGCACCCCACAGCATTTGTTTGCCAACGTTTTCGGAATGGGGAGCTGACCGAAACGTTCATCAAAACATGGACGATCCTGTCTTCTTTCCTCATGTTGAAGCGCTTTGCCAAGCTAACCTTCCGTGAGAAAAAGCGGTCGTCGGCCTGACAGATGATGAGTTCTGGAAGAAGAATCAGCACTCCCTGATTACAATAAATGCGCCAAATTCTCTCTAAAATTGCATTTTTGTATTTTACCTATAAAAATTTTGTTCGATTATCGAATTTATAATATGAGGATCTCGAAAAATCGCTCAAAATTCTCCTAAAGTCGAAT
>JAGSYV010000057.1 GCA_018262505.1 Pseudomonadota bacterium | reverse complement strand
ATGGTCCGCTCGCCTTCCGACGTCAGCGCCAGCGCGGTGGTCGACCGATGCAGGAGGCGCATGCCGAGATGAGCTTCAAGCGCCGAAATCTGCCGGGAAACCGCCGGCTGCGTCAACTTGAGGTCGATGGCGGCAGCCGAAAACGACCCCGTCTCGGCCACCCGCAGGAAGGTCCTGAGCGCGCCAACGATATCCATTCCCTGTTCGCTCCCGGCATAGGCCTTATGCCCGGAGCTTATGACGGAACGGCTTTACCGTCCATACATTACGGATACTAAATATCCATAAGGATGTGAGATGTCCTTGATTGAGGAGAGTGACCATGACCCAGCGCCTGAACTACGCCCAGCAAGCCCCCGAACTGTTCAAGAAGCTGTCCGACCTCAGCACGGCGCTGAGGGACAGCGCCATCGAGCTGAAACTCCGCGATCTCGTGCAGATCCGCGCCTCGCAGATCAACGGCTGCGCCTTCTGTCTCGACATGCACGTCAAGGAAGCCAAGATTCACGGCGAGTGCGAGCTGAGGCTCTACCACGTCGCCATCTGGCGGGAATCGAACCTGTTCGCCCCCCGCGAGCGCGCGGCCCTCGCCTGGACCGAGGCGGTGACCCGGCTGCCGGAAGGCGGCATCCCCGACGAACTCTACGAGCGCGTTCGTGGCCAGCTCTCCGAGAAGGAAATCACCGACCTGACCTTCTCGATCATGGTCATCAATGCCTGGAACCGGCTCGCCATCTCCTTCAAGGCGGTGCCCGGTTCGGCCGACAAGCTCTACGGCCTCGACAAGGCGGGCTTGAACTAAGCCCCAACAATCGCCCTACCCGCAGCCGGCGCGCGGCGAAAGCCCGCTCCGGTTGTCAACGCGCCCCTCAGCCCGCGCGATCCTCCACCCAATCGATGGTATCCTGCAAGAGTGCCTGCGGGAGCTCCCGCGCGAGGGTCCGCCCGAGGTCGGCGATAGTGACGCTGCGCAGCTTCTGGCGCCAGGCTTCGTCCGCCCCCCACATGACCCGCGCGATTGCGCAGGGCGCGCTCTCGCGATGATCCTTCGGACGACAGGGATTGTTGGCGCGGATCTCGTTGCAGACGAAGGTCCGCGTCTTGCCTTCCACGGCTTCGACGATATCCAGGAAGGTCAGATCCTCCGGCGACCTTGCCAGACGGTAGCCTCCGGACGGGCCGAGCGTGGTGTGGACGAGCCCCGCCTGCGACAGGCTTTGCAGCGCCTTGGAGAGATACTCCTTCGGCAGACCATGGAATTCCGCCAGTGCCTTGGTGGACAAATACCGTCCCTCGGGCAGGCCGGCGAGAATGGCGCAGCAATGCAGCGCCCATTCGACTTGGCTTTTCAGGATCATCCACGCGTTCCACGGTCAGGTCTATTAAGGATAGTCGATATCCCTATTTAGAGCGACTGTAAACGGCTGGAAGTTTATCGCCACAAACCGAACGGGCGGCATCGCAAGAGTCGCGCAGCAGGACGGCTCATGCCTGGCTCGTCTCCCGTCCCGCGTAGCGCTAGAATACCGCGCAGATCCGCCAATCGGCGTTGCCGTGCGCGGCCCGGCGCTCCTTTGCGGCGAAGATCCACGCCGATCAGAAATCGCCCGTCAATCAGACAAAAGTGCATCAATCTGTATCAGGCGTTCCAATTTCCACGATTCGCCACAGTTGTTCTGACATTCGCAATGGAAATCCGCTTACGCTGACACGCCTTCCGGCACCGCCAGAGCGGCACATGGCATGCATGGGGCGAACACCGTCGACCTCCCACGACGGCGCGCTCCATGAACTTACGACACGAAAGACCATCGGCGATGAAGAAGACGCTCGGGATCATTCTGGTCGCCGCGATCGCGGCCGGCCTCTACTGGCGCGACAGCATTGTCGCCGTGACGACGCCCTATGTGTCCCAGGCGCTCGCCGCCGTATCGCCGGGCACGGCGCCCACCGCGCCGGCCGACGTCAAGGACCCCGCCACCACCGGCAACGGCCATAAGCAACATGCGAACGGCGATGCCTCGGCGGCCAACGGCGCCGGCCAGGCCGCCGGCAGCGGTTCGGGCCAGGCCGCCGGCAAGGCATCCGGACAGGGCGGCGGCCGCCGTGGCTCCGGCGGGCCGACGCGCGTTGCCACCGTATCCGCCAGCGCCGAGGACATGCCGATCGAGCGCCGCACCATCGGCAGCATCGCCTCGCCGGCCAACCTGACGGTCTCCACCGAAACCTCCGGCCTCGTCACCGAAATCCTGGTCAAGGATGGCGCCGACGTCAAAGCCGGTGACGTGCTGGTCCGCCTCGACAGCCGCATCGCCGAGGCGACGGTGGAGAAGGATCAGGCGGCACTCACCCGCGATCAGGCGACGCTCGACCACGCCAGGGAGACCGCAACGCGCCAAGAGAAGCTGCTCAGCAACGAGGCGGTGTCGCAGCAGTCGCTGGAAGACGCCAATGCCACCGTCAAGACCGCCGAGGCGACGGTGGCCGTCGATCAGGCAACATTGAAATCCGACATGGTCACGCTCGACCAGAAGACCATTCGCGCGCCCTTCGATGGCCGCCTCGGCGCGCTCCAGGTGGTGCTCGGCAGCCTCGTGCAGCCGCAGACCGCCATCGTCCGGCTGACTCGTCTCGACCCGCTTTACGCAACCTTCGCCCTCTCCGAAAGCGACGCCTCGCTGGTGCGAACCGCCCAGGCCGCTGGCAAACCGATCAAGGTGTCCGTCACCCCGCTCGGCACCACCGACGCCTTCACCGGCAACGTCGATTTCATCGATGCCGCCGTCGACACCACCTCCGGCACCTTCACCGCGCGGGCGACGCTCACCGGCGTCGCCGACAAGCTGGTGCCCGGCCAGTCGATCGCCGTCATGGCCGCCATCGGCTCGACGCCGGTGGTCTCGGTGCCGACCGTCGCCTTGCAGGCAACGCAGCAGGGCAACGTCGTCTACGTCGTGAGTGCCGACAACACGGTCGCCGTCCGGCCGGTGACGGTGGCGCTGTCGGCCGGCGACCGCTCCGGCCTCACCGCCGGCGTCAGGGCCGGTGAGCGGGTGGTCGTCGAGGGACAGGTGCGCCTTGCCGAGGGCATGAAGGTGGTCGACGCCGCCGCCGAGACGGCCAATGGCAAGCCCGAGACCGGCAAGCAGGGCAAGCCGGGCGGTGATCAGGCGGCGGGCAGCAAGCCGACCAGCACGGCGGAGGCGCAATAATGAACCTTCCGGCCCTGTTCATCCGCCGGCCGGTCGCCGCCATCCTGCTGGCCATCGGCCTGTCGCTCGCCGGCTTCTTCGCCTATCGCCTGTTGCCGGTGGCCGCCCTGCCGCGCGTCGACTTTCCGACCATCACCGTGTCGGCGCAGCTGTCCGGCGCCTCGCCCGAGACCATGGCGACGGCGGTGGCGACGCCGCTGATCAAGCAGTTCCAGACCATCGGCGGCATCGACACCATTTCGGCCCGCTCCTCGCTCGGCTCCACCTCCATCACCTTGCAGTTCGAACTCTCCCGCGACATCGACAGCGCCGCCGCCGACGTGCAGTCGGCCATCGACGTCGCCCGCCGCCGCCTGCCCGACAACATGACCTCCGACCCCAGCTACCGGAAGGTCAACCCGGCCGACATGCCGATCCTGCTGCTGTCCGTCACCTCGCCGACGGTGCCGCTCACCGAGCTCGACTCGCTGGCTCAAAACGTGCTGTCGCCGGCCATTTCGACCATCAACGGCGTCGCCCAGGCGCAGATCTTCGGCTCGCAGAAATACGCCGTCCGCGTCGAGGCCGACCCCGACCGCCTCGCCGCCCGCGGCATCGGCCTCGACCAGCTGTCCACCGCCATCGCCAACGCCAACAACCAGTCGCCGGTCGGCAGCATGGACAATGCCGCCCAGACCATCACGCTCGATGCGCCGACCCAGCTCACCTCGGCCGCCGGCTTCCGTCCGCTGATCGTCTCCACCACCAAGGCCGGCCCTGTCCGCCTGGGCGACGTCGCCAACGTGATCGACAGCGTCGAGAACCGCGATCAGGCAAGCTGGTACGACGGCACGCGCGCCATCACGCTGGCCGTGCAGCGCCAGCCGGACGCCAACACCGTCGAGGTGGTGGACGCCATCAAGGCGGCGCTGCCGGCCATCACCGCCCAGTTGCCGGCCGGCGTCAACGTGTCGCTGATGAACGACAACTCGGTGGCGATCCGCGCCGCCGTCGCCGACGTCAAGTTCACGCTGTTTCTCACCATCGGCCTGGTCATCCTGGTCATCTACCTGTTCCTCGGCAAGCTCTACACCACGGCCATCCCGGCCATCGCCGTGCCCTTGTCGATCCTGATCGCCTTCGGGGCGATGTATGTGCTCGGCTATTCCATCGACAACATGTCGCTCCTGGCGCTGACGCTATCGGTCGGCCTTGTCGTTGATGACGCCATCGTCATGCTGGAGAATATCGTCCACCATATCGAACAGGGCGAGAAACCGATGGAGGCCGCCTTCAAGGGCTCGGGCGAGGTCACCTCCACCATCATCTCCATGTCGCTGTCGCTGATCGCCGTCTTCCTGCCCATCCTGTTGATGGGCGGCGTCGTC
The DNA here is from genome assembly GCA_018262505.1 of Pseudomonadota bacterium. GTDB lineage: Bacteria > Pseudomonadota > Alphaproteobacteria > Rhizobiales > Pleomorphomonadaceae > Pleomorphomonas. Next base: position 70,610 of record JAGSYV010000057.1, on the reverse strand, counting down.
GGCCGGCTGTTCACCGAGTTCGGCATGGTGGTGTCGCTGGCCATTACCGCCTCGGCGCTGGTGTCGCTCACCGTGACGCCGACGCTGGCCGCCCGCCTGCCGGCCAATATCGGCGCGCCGCCCTCCCGCTACAGCCCGGCCGGCCTGTTCGACATCGGCTTCTCCAAGGTGCTGAAGGGCTATTCGAAAAGCGTCGGCTGGACGCTGCGCCACCCGCTGCCCATGGTGCTGGTGTTCCTCGGCACCTTCGCCGGCTCCGCCTGGCTGTTCGCCGACCTGCCGAAGAGCTTCCTGCCGCAGGAGGACATCGGCCAGCTCTCCATCTCCACCCAGGCCCGCCAGGACATTTCCTACGACGCCATGGCGGTGTTGCAGAAAAAGGCGGCCGACGTGGTCGGCCGCGATCCGGCCGTCGCCCATGTCAATGCCCAGGTCGGCTCATCGCAGCTCAATTCGGCCAACATGAACGTACAGCTGAAGCCGGCGGCCGAGCGCGAGACCATGGATGTGGTAGTCGGCCGGCTGCGCCAGTCGCTCGGCCGCATCGTCGGCCTGCAGAGCTTCGTCACCCCGTCCCAGAGCCTGCGCCTCGGCGGCCGCTCCAGCCAGAGCCAGTATCAGCTGGTCGTGCAGTCGCTCGACGCCGGCCAGCTCGGCGATTGGGCCGAGCGCCTGCGCGCCGCCATGGCCCAGGACACCGCCACCTTCACCGACGTCGCCACCGACTTGCAGAACAACGCGCTGCAGGCGCGCATCGTCATCGACCGCGACCGGGCCGAAAGCCTCGGCATCAACGCCTCCACCCTGCGCAAGACGCTGGGCGAGGGCTTCGGCGAGCAGTCCGTCGCCGACATCCAGTCGACCGGCGACAGCTATTCGGTGATCCTCGAATATGCCTCGCAACTCGCCTGGAGCAACGATCGGCTGTCCGAACTGCGCATCCGCTCCAGCACCACCGGCGCGCTGGTGCCACTGACCGCCTTTGCCACCGTCGAGCGGCAGTCCGGACCGGTGACCGTCAACCAGACGGGACAGCTCACCTCGATCACCGTCTCCTTCAACCTGCCGCCGGGCGTGTCGCTCGGCGCCGCCACCGCCCGCATCGACACCATCAAGCAGGAGATCGGCCTGCCGACCACTGTGTTCACCGCCTTCGCCGGCACGGCGCAGGTGTTCGCCCAGTCGACGTCCAACACGCCGCTTTTGATCGTCGCCGCCATCCTCACCATCTACGTGGTGCTCGGCGTGCTCTACGAGAGCTTCATCCACCCGCTGACCATCCTGTCGGGCCTGCCGTCGGCGGCGCTCGGCGCGCTGCTCGCCCTAAAGCTGGTTGGTATGGACCTCTCTATCATCGCCCTGATCGGCATCCTGATGCTGATCGGCATCGTCAAGAAGAACGCCATCATGATGGTCGACGTCGCCCTGCAGCTGATGCGCGAGGATGGCGCCAAGGCCAAAGAGGCCATCCACGAGGCGGCGACGCGCCGCTTCCGGCCGATCATGATGACCACCTTCTGCGCCCTGCTCGGCACGCTGCCGATTGCCATGGGCCACGGCGCCAGCGCCGAGCTACGCCAGCCGCTCGGCGTCGCCGTGGTCGGCGGCCTTCTGGTCAGCCAGTTGCTCACCCTCTACATCACCCCGGTGATCTTCGTCGGCTGCGAGAAGCTGAGGACGATGGTGTCACGGCGCCAGAGCGAGCCGGCGGTGGTGGAAACGCCGGCGGAGTGAGGACACCACGTGGCTGGGAGCCCGATATCGGCGGCCCGCCCCTTCCTGCCCGAGGTCCTGCGCCTTCGCGCAGGATGACATAGTTATATTAATAAAAACAAATACATAGGTTGTCATCCTGCGCTTTAGGCGCAGGACCTCAGGCAGAATGAAATGGAAGGCCTATATAGGCCTCCCGTCTGAGCATGCCGTCGCGAGGAACCGGTACCGAGCGAAGATGCTTATTCAGGTCCCGGACAAGCTGGCCCCGCTCGCCGTCCGGGCTGGAGCCTTGTCCTCAAGGCAGCCGATGCCCTTGAGCGTGGCTTTTACGGCCTCGTCGAGCGGGGTGTGCGGCTCGGAACCCAGCACCGCGACCAGCCGGGCGTTGTCGAGCCGCACCGGCACCTTCCAGAGATAGCGCATTTCCATGACTTCCTTGAGGAACGTCACGAAGGGCGAGGCGAGCCGCATGATGAACCACGGCGTGCCTTTCACCTTCAGGAACGGCTCGCCGAGAACGCGGCGGATCGCCCCGATCATCGCCATGCCATCCGGATCCCAATGGCCGCCCAGGTTGAAGCTCGCAAAATTGTCGAGGCCCTCGTGCTCCACCAATCGCAACATGGTCTCGGCCATATCGGGCAAATAGGTCCACTGATGGCCGACGCCCCGCCGGCCGGGATAGGTGATCGCCTTGGGCAAGCTGCCGGCCTTCACCAGCCCCTGGCTGAACCAGCTGTTGGCAGCCGTCGGGCCGAAGAAGTCGCCGGCGCGGACGATCAGCACCCTGGCCTTGCCGCGCGCCGCCGCCTGCTTCAGCCGCCGCTCCATGTCCGCGCGAATCTTGCCCTTGCGGGTCAGCGGGTTCTGCGGCGCGTCCTCGGTGATATCAGGGAAGGCGTCGGGGCCGTAGTTGTAGACGGTGCCGGGCAGGACGATGCGGGCGCCGTTCGCCTCGGCGGCGGCGATGGTGTTGTCGAGCATCGGCAGCACCAGCTTGTCCCAGTCGCGATAGCCGGGCGGGTTCACCGCATGGACGATCAGCGTGGCGCCCTTGGCAGCCGAGGCCACGTCGGCCGCCACCATGGCGTCGCCCTTGATCCAGTTGAAGCGGCCATCCTTGCCGGCCCGCTGCGGGTCGCGGTGTAGCGCTCGCACCTGCCAGCCGGCGGACGCCAGCCGAGAGGCAAATTCGCCGCCGATACCGCCGGTGGCGCCGAGAACGAGTGCGATTTTGGTGTTCATCATCAGTCTCCATCTGTTGGTGAGATGAAGATGAGGCTATTCACTTATAAACGAAATTGCCGAAAACCATGCAGAGGCTATACGGAAATAGATGAGCCAGGAACCGAGCTGGGATTTCTACCGTACCTTCAACGCCGTGCTCGCCGAGGGATCGCTGTCCGGCGCGGCGCGGGTGCTCGGCCTGACGCAGCCCAGCATCGCCCGCCATATCGATGCGCTGGAGGAGGCGGTGGGCGCGCCGCTGTTCCTGCGCACCTCGCGCGGCCTGTCGCCCACCGACGCAGCGCTGGAGCTGAAGCCCTTCGCCGAGCTGATGGCCTCGACGTCGGCCGCCCTTCTCCGCACCGCCGAGGGCCGCAGCGGCGAGGTGGACGGCACCGTCAGGATCAGCGCCAGCGAAGTGGTCGGCATCATCCACCTGCCGGCCATCCTGACGCGGCTCCGCCAGCGCTACCCGCGGCTCACTATCGAACTGTCGCTCTCCAACGCCGTCGACGACCTTCTGAAGCGTCAGGCCGACATTGCCATCCGCATGGTCCGGCCCGAGCAGCAGGCGCTGCTCGTCAAGCACGTCGGCAGCTTCCCGGTGGGCCTGCACGCCCACAAGGACTATCTCGCCCGGCGCGGCACGCCCGCCAGCATGGACGAGCTGAAGCACCACGACATCATCGGCTATGACGCCGAGACGCCGGCCATCCGCGCCTTTGCCGAGCGCCATCCCGGCCTCGACCGGGCCAGCTTCGCGCTGCGCGTCGACAGCAACATCGCCCACCTCACGGCCATCCGTGCCGGCTTCGGCATCGGCATCTGCCAGACCATCATCGCCGACGCCGAGCCCGACCTCGTGCGGGTGCTGCCCGACGCCTTCAACGAAGACCTGGAGACCTGGGTGGCGATGCACGAAGACCTCAGCGGCAACACCCGCTGCCGCGCCGTGTTCGACGCGCTGGTCACGGAACTAACCGCGCTGGTGCGGCGTTGACTCAAACCGAAAACGACTACGGGAACGACCGCACCACCAAGTAGGCACAAGGCGCGAAGTTGACATGCCCGCGTTCTAACTGTACCGATCGTTACATACTTTACCAATCGGTACGGAACGAGGTACTCCATGACCGAACAACGCCCGCCCCTGCCGCCCTTCACCCAGGAGACAGCCATCTTCAAGGTGCGCGCCGCCGAGGACGGCTGGAACAGCTGCGACCCCAAGCGGGTGTCGCTCGCCTACACACCGGACAGCCGCTGGCGAAACCGCGCTGAATTCATCGAGGGGCGTGATGAGATCGTCGCCTTCCTCACCCGCAAGTGGACGGGGGAGCTGGACTACCGGCTGATCAAGGAGCTGTGGGCCACCGCGGAAAACCGCATCGCCGTTCGTTTCGCCTACGAGTACCGCGACGATTCCGGCCACTGGTTCCGCGCCTATGGCAACGAGAACTGGGAATTCGATGACAACGGCTTGATGGCGAGACGCCATGCCTGCATCAACGATCTGCCGATCCGGGAATCGGACCGCAAGTTCTTCTGGGACCGGTCGATGCCGCGCCCGGCCGACCATCCCGGCCTCACCGAACTTGGGCTGTAGACATGGCAAAGACCATCGCCGAGCGTGCCGATGTCGTTCCCCTGCTGGCCGAAGTGCTCCGCGAATACGGCTTCGAGGGCGCCAGCCTCGCGGTGATCGGCGAGAGGACCGGCCTCGGCAAGGGCAGCCTCTATCACTTCTTCCCCGGCGGCAAGGAGGAGATGGCGGCTGCCGTGCTCCAGGAGATCGACCGGTGGTTCGAGGCCGAGGTCTATCGGCCGCTGCGCGAGGCCACCGATCCGCGCGCCGCCATCGACGGCATGATCGGCGCGGTCGATGACTATTTCCGCTCCGGCCGCCGCATCTGCCTGGTCGGCGCCTTCGCCCTCGACAACGTCCGCGACCGCTTCGCCACGGCGGTGAAAGGCTACTTCGCCGAATGGCGATCGGCGCTGGCCTCGGCGCTGAAACGGGCCGGCTGCGCGCCCGATCAAGCCCACTCGCTCGCGGAAGAAACGATCATCGCCATCCAGGGTGCGCTGGTTCTCTCCCGGGCGCTCGACGACCCCACGGTCTTCTCCCGCGCCCTCGAGACCACGCAGGCGCGGCTGGCCAAGGCCATGGCCTGAAACCGAAAACGGCGAGCCTTGCGGCCCGCCGTCCTGATTTCTTCTCTTCCTCAGTTGTCGAGGAAGCTCCTGAGCTTGCGGCTGCGGCTCGGGTGCTTGAGCTTCCTGAGCGCCTTCGCCTCGATCTGGCGGATACGTTCGCGCGTTACCGAGAACTGCTGGCCGACTTCTTCCAGCGTGTGGTCGGTGTTCATGCCGATACCGAAGCGCATGCGCAGCACGCGTTCCTCGCGCGGCGTCAGCGAGGCGAGCACGCGCGTGGTGGTCTCGCGCAGGTTCGACTGAATGGCCGCGTCGATCGGCAGGATGGCGTTCTTGTCCTCGATGAAGTCGCCGAGATGGCTGTCTTCCTCGTCGCCGATCGGCGTTTCGAGCGAGATCGGCTCCTTGGCGATCTTCAGCACCTTGCGCACTTTTTCCAGCGGCATCGCCAGCTTCTCGGCCAGCTCTTCCGGCGTCGGCTCGCGGCCGATCTCGTGCAGCATCTGGCGCGACGTGCGGACGATCTTGTTGATCGTCTCGATCATGTGCACCGGGATGCGGATGGTGCGCGCCTGGTCGGCGATCGAACGAGTGATCGCCTGCCGGATCCACCAGGTGGCATAGGTCGAGAACTTGTAGCCCCGGCGGTACTCGAACTTGTCGACTGCCTTCATCAGGCCGATATTGCCTTCCTGGATCAGGTCGAGGAACTGCAGGCCGCGGTTGGTGTACTTCTTGGCGATGGAGATGACGAGGCGCAGGTTGGCCTCCACCATTTCCTTCTTGGCGATGCGCGCTTCCTTCTCGCCCTTCTGGACGAGGTGGACGATGCGGCGGAACTCGCCGGGCTCGAGGCCGGTTTCCGACGACAGCGTCTGGATGGTCTGACGCAGTTCGCGGATATCTTCCTTCTCGCGGGCGACGAATTCCTTCCAGCCCTTGGAGGCCAGGGACGCGACGCGGCGGATCCAGTTGGGATCGAGCTCGGAGGCCTGGTACTGGCGCAGGAAGTCCTCGCGGCCGACGCCATAGCTTTCGGCAAGGCGCAGCAGCTTGCCCTCGTAGCCCATCAGCTTCCTGTTGAGGTCATAGAGCTGCTCGACGAGCGCCTCGATGCGCGCCGCGTTGAGGGAGAGCGACTTGACGTCTTCCTGGATCTCTTCCTCGAGCTTCTTGTAGCGGCGCTCCTGCGACGGGCTGAGCGTGGTGTTCTTCAGCCGGTTCTCGACGTGCTGCTCCTGCAGCCGGCGCAGCTTCTTGAAGTTCTCGGCGATGCGGTCGAAGGTTTCGAGAACCTTCGGCTTCAGTTCGGCTTCCATAGCCGACAGCGACACGTTGTTCTCCATGTCGTCTTCGTCGGACATTTCGCCTTCCGGCAACTCGCCCTCGGGCCTCTCCTCACCGTCTTCGCCGCGCGGACCGGGCGTCCCTTCGGCAGGCTCGGCGCCCTCTTCAGCACCCTCGGTGCCTGCCTCGAACGGCAGCGCCCCGGCCTTGCCGTCCGGTCCGGCATAGGTCGCTTCGAGGTCGATGATGTCGCGCAGGAGGATCTTGCCCTCGTTGAGCTCATCCCGCCAGAAGATGATGGCCTGGAAGGTCAAGGGGCTCTCGCAGAGACCGGCGATCATCGCCTCGCGGCCGGCCTCGATGCGCTTGGCGATGGCGATCTCGCCCTCGCGGGAGAGCAGCTCCACCGAGCCCATCTCGCGCAGGTACATGCGCACCGGGTCGTCGGTGCGGTCGGTCGGCTCGCGGGTCGTCGTGGTCTTGGCGACGGCGGTGCCGGTGGTCTCGGCAACCTCGCCCTCTTCCTCGGACGGGGTGTCGTCGGCGGGGGCCTCCTCGGCCTCCTCGGAATCGACCACGTTGATGCCCATGTCCGAGAGCATCGCGTAAATGTCTTCGATCTGGTCGGACGAGTTCTGGTCCGACGGCAGCACTTCGTTCAGTTCGTCATAGGTCACATAGCCGCGCTTCTTGGCGAGCTTGATCATCCGCTTGACGGCGGCATCGCTGAGGTCGAGAAGTGGCCCATCCGGCCCTTCGCCAGCAGTATCCTGGACTTCGTCGTTTTCGGTGGCCTTCGTTGCCATAGTCATCTCCGCCGTCCGCCGGGCGCCGTTACGCCTGCGTCTGCCACTCGCTCAACTCGCCACGAGACAAAAAGGTCCCGATATGCGGCTCCGCGCTACCAATAAGGGTGAGGCCTTAAGCCCAACTTAACCCTGACGCTCTGGAAAACGCACGGCATCGCTGAGACCATAGCCAAACAGGCGGGCCGCTGCCGACCCGCCGAAAATCCCCGGAAAGGTGTATTTAGCGGCGCAAACGGATTCCGCAAGGGTGATTCGCAAGAGAATCTCGTGATTCGGTCCGAATCAGACGCTGCCCGACCGATTCGGCTGGTCACCGATTGTTATTTCCACAAAGCCGGCAGCGCCGATGGCCCGCCCGTCGTGGCATCGCGGATGGCCTTTGCCTCCTCGGCCAGTTCCTGTTCGCGGCGGAACAGTTCCTCGCGTCGGCGGTTGAGGTCGCGCGTCAGCTCGTAGATGTAGGCGGTGAAGCTCTCGTCGGTGTCGGCGGTCACCGTCTTCATGTCGCGCTCGATGTCGGCGGTCAGCGCCCGGAGCGACAGCCGCTCGACCAAGAGATCGAAGCAGGTCTCGACGAAGCTCTCCGGCGGATGGAAGCGCAGGATCGGTAGCCGCTCCCGGAGCTTGTGGCCACGGCCGATGCTGACGCCGTCCTCGCGCTTCATCTCATCGCCGTGCACCTCGTTGAGCACGAAGTAGAAGCGGGCATCGAGGCCCTCGTAGAAGTCGGTGACCGAGTCCGCGTCGAAGTCGACGGCGATGCGGTAGAGCGCCTGCTTGAAGTCTTCCAGCGCCGCCACATGGAAATCCAGCCGGGCGAGCCGCTCCATGTTGGCCTCATAAAGGTCGGGATATTCGACGGACAGGCCGAGCAGCACCCGCTCGATATTGGCAAGATCCGGCTCGTTGGGCGGCCGCATCTCGGCCGAGACGGCAAGGCTTTGCCCTTCGCGCCGGCCGTCGCGCCGCTCGCCACCCCGCCCCTCACCCCGGAACTCACCTCTCGCCTCGCCTCTGCCCTCACCCCGGTAGTCGCCGCGCCCCTCACCTCGACCGCGACGGTCGTGGCTCCAGAACAGTTCGGACAGGTTGACGCGCAGGGCGAGGCGATAGCGCCGCGCCACGCGCTCGTCCTTGATCTGGCGGACCAGTTCGTCGATGCGCGCCTCCAGCGCCGCCTTGCGCTCGGGCGTGTCGACGCGGGCGTCGGCCACCTCACGGTCCCACAGCACTTCCGAGAGCGGCCGGGCCTTGGCGACTTCCGCGAGGAAGGCGTCGGCGCCACCGGCGCGCACGATGTCGTCGGGGTCCTGGCCGCCGGGCAGGAAGCAGAAGTTGAAGGAATAGCCACTGCGAAGGGCCGGCAATATGCGGTCGATCGCCCGGTGGGCGGCCGACACGCCGGCCTTGTCGCCGTCAAAGCAGATCACCGGCTCGGCCGCAAACCGCCACAGGCGGGCGATGTGGTCCTCCGTGAAGGCGGTGCCGAGGGCGGCGGTGACGTTGCGGATGCCGGCCTGATAGACCGAGATCGCGTCCATATAGCCCTCGGTGACGATGATCGTCCCCGACTTGTGTGCCGCCTCGCGCGCCCGGTGGACGTTGAACAGCATCGTCCCCTTGTGGAACAGCGGCGTCTCCGGCGAGTTGAGATACTTGGGCTGTCCTTCCGGATCGAGCGTGCGGCCGCCGAAGGCGACGACGCGGCCGCGCTCGTCGTGGATGGGGATCATCAGCCGGCCACGGAAGCGATCGTAGGCGGGCCGGCCGTCTTCCGGCTTGATCAGCAGGCCGGCGGCAACGCCCGTCTCTTCCGTGACGCCGTTCTGGATCAGGTGGCGCTTCAGGCCGTCCCGCTCGTCCGGCGCGTAGCCAAAGCGGAACTCGATCGACGTCTTCTCCAGAATGCCGCGCCGCAGCATGTAGTCGCGGGCTGGCTTGCCCTCGGGCGAGCGCAGCTTCTGTTCGAAGAACTTGGCGGCGATCTCTGAGGCGCCGGCCAGATCGACACGCACCGCCTCGCGCTCGCGGTCGCGCGGATCGGGTTTCGGCAGCGTCACGCCCGCCTCCTCGGCCAGCCGTTCGACGGCTTCCGGGAAGGTCAGCCCCTCGGTTTCGGTCAGGAACTTGAAGTGGTCGCCCGTCGCCCCGCAGCCGAAGCAATGGTAGATGCCGCGCCGGTCGTCGCAGTGGAAGGACGACGTCTTCTCTTTATGAAACGGACAGCAGGCCCAGAAATCGCCGCGCGCCGGCTGGCTCTTGCGCTTATCATAGGTGACGCGCCGTCCCACCACCTGGCTGATCGGCAGCCGGGCCCGGATCTGGTCGAGAAGGGAGGGTTCAAAGCGCATGCCGCCATATACTCAGACGCAGGCCCCCAATGCAAAGCGCAGGAGCATCATACTCCCGGTCGATCATAGCAGCCTCGCATCTGGCGAGCTCGTCGCTCACACGAAATTTTGCGAGGACGCCCACTTGACGAATAGGATACCATCCTCACGAACTCAGAAAATCCACAGACCCGCCTAGGGAGTTCCGATGTACATCGCATTCTACGAAGCCCATCGCGGCTTCGCCATGCTCGGCTGCCTCGCCACCGTGCTGTGGGCGGCCCTCGCCCTTATCCCGACGCTCCGGCACCAGCCGGCGCCTCGCCTCTGGAAGCCGGCCTATATCGCCGCCATGGCGACTACCGGCCTTGCCGGCATTACCGGCCTCGTCATCGTCTGGATGGGCGCCTGGCTCACCCACGTCTTCCCCTGGCTCGGCCTGATCGCGGTGGCGCTGCATGGCGCAGCTGGCGTGCGCGGCCGCAAGGCGCTCGCCCTCGGCGCCAGCGGCACGCTCGCCATCGCCCTCGTCGTCCAGATCGTCACGCTGGTCGCTATCTATGGTTTGATGACCGTCAAGCCCTTCTGAACTGGCCTCCGAACCCGGAAGGATACGCCCATGACCAATGCCCTGTTCGACCTGCCGCTCACCACGCTCGCTGGCGAGCCCACCACGCTGAAGCCCTGGCTCGGCAAGGTGCTGCTTATCGTCAACACCGCCTCCAAGTGCGGCCTGACGCCGCAGTATGAAGGCCTCGTCAGCCTCTACAACCACTACAGGGATCGCGGCCTCGTCGTGCTCGGCTTCCCGGCCAATGATTTCAAAGGCCAGGAGCCCGGCACCGACGCCGAGATCGCCACCTTCTGCTCGACCACCTTCGGCGTCGACTTCCCGATGTTTTCCAAGATCGCGGTGACCGGCTCTGACAAGCACCCGCTCTACAAGGCACTGATCGCCGAGAAGCCCGAGGCGCGCACCGTGCCCGGCACCAACTTCCGCGCCGCCCTCGTCGGCTACGGCATCACACCGACCGAGCCGCCGGAAGTGCTGTGGAACTTCGAGAAATTCCTGATCGGCCGCGACGGCACCGTCATCGACCGCTTCTCGCCCGACACCACGCCCGAGGCGGAGATCGTCGTCGAGGCGGTCGAAAAGGCGCTGTAAGCGCGGCCTGAAATCGGTCCTCGATCGTGTTTGAGGTCTCCGGTTGCTTCGGCATCCGGCAAGGAATAGCCATTCAATCCTTGCCGGAGGTCCCCATGCTCAGATCCGTCCTGCCCGCCGTCTTGCTGGCCGCCCTTTTACTGTCCGCCGCGCAAGCCGCCGGCACCGTCGGCTTCAAGGAAGCCACGTTGCCGGGCGGGAGCGGCGGCCGGCCGCTCCACATCAGCATCTGGTATCCGACCGATGATGCGGCCCCGGTCGCGGAAGTGGGCGCCAACCGCGTCTTCCATGGCATCCCCGCCATCACCAACGCCAAGCCGGCCTACGCGGCGCACCCGCTCGTCGTGTTGTCCCACGGCTATGGCGGCAGCTGGCGAAACCTCGGCTGGCTGGCGGCAGACCTTGTCCAACGTGGTTATGTCGTCGCAGCGCCCGATCATCCGGGCACGACCACCTTCGACAAGTCTCCGTCCGAGGCCGCCAGGCTCTGGGAGCGCCCACACGATCTCAGCCGGGTGATCGACGCCCTGACCGCCGGCCCTGCCCTAGCCGGGGCGATCACGCCACATCGCATCGCCGCTATAGGCCATTCCCTCGGCGGATGGACGGTGGCCGCCCTTGCCGGTGCGCGCTTCAGTCCCGGCCGTTTCCTGGACGACTGCAAGGCCCAGCCGAACCCGCGCACCTGCGGCCTTGCCCCCGAACTCGGCATCACGCCGACAAACGCCGGCTCCCTTGATGCCGACATGAGCGATCCCCGGGTGGGCGCCTTCGTCTCGCTCGATCTCGGGCTGGCCCGCGGCTTCACGCCGGAAAGCCTTGCCGCCATCCACGTGCCGGCGCTGATCTTCGGCGCGGGCATCGATATCGGCGACCTGCCGGCCAAGCTGGAGTCTGGCTACCTCGCCGAAAACCTGCCGAAGGCAACCACGACCTACATCGAAATCCCCGACGCGATGCATTTCAGCTTCATGCAACTCTGCAAGCCGGGCGCTATCGAATTGATCGAGCAGGACACGCCGGGCGACGGTATCGTCTGCAAGGACGGCGGAACGAGAGGGCGGGAAGCCATTCATGATCAGGTGGCCGGGCTCATCCTCGATTTCCTCGCGAAGGCCCTCCCTGAGCAGGGACCGGCTCCAAGCGCGGAAACGCCCTCGCCAGACCGGCATTGAACAGGGCGGCGGCAACGCTCACCACAGAGGCGACGGATTGCCAATCTCCAGGTCACATTTCGTCAAACTGATAAAGCAGAACGAGACGAACCGCACACTTCTGGAAATCCTTCCCGCTTTGAGGCTGCCCCAGGGCACCTTGACGGCGGGCTGCCTGTTCCAGACCGTGTGGAATCTCAAGATCGGCAACGCACCCGATTGGGCGATCCGGGATTACGACGTCTTTTATTTCGACCCCAGCGATCTGTCGTGGGAGACAGAAGACGCCGTGATCCGTAAGGCAGGGGAACTGCTCGGCGATCTGGCGGGCAAGGTTGAAATCAGAAACCAGGCTCGCGTTCATCTCTGGTACCCCGAGAAGTTCGGTGCACCCTGCCCGCGATTGACGCGCGTCGAGGATGGGATAGACCGCTTCTTGATCGCCTGCACCCTGTTCGGGATCGGCCTCGGCACGGGCGACGTCTACGCGCCCAACGGCTTCGGCGACATGTGGGACGGCATCCTGCGGATCAATCCCAACAATCCCCAGACCGGCCCGTTCCTCCGGAAATGCCAGGACTACAAGGCCAGATGGCCCTGGCTCTCCGTCGCCCTCTAGCCCTATTCGCTGGCCGCCGCCGGCAGCATCGAGCCCCCTCGGCTTGACAGTCCACGTTGATGCGCTCAGCGTAATTTCCCTTACTGGGATGGAGACTTGGCATGCGCGGTTTCGGGGTTTCTGGGCGCGTCACTGCGCCGGCGCTTTATTTCCTTCTCCCGCTGGCGGCGCTTGGCCTCGCCGGCTGCGCCGAGCATTCCCTGCTGCCGCCCAACGCCGACATTGGGCCGGCCCCCCAGATCGTCAAGCCGGTCCGAAGCGCCGTTCCCACGGTCAACGTCGCGCCGGCCGTCGGCTGGCCATCCGGCGAGATGCCGACGGCGGCACCGGGTCTGAAGGTCACCGCCTTCGCCGCCGGCCTCGACCACCCGCGAAACGTCCTGGCGCTCCCGAACGGCGACGTACTGGTGGCTGAAACGGCGACGCCGCCCAAGCCCGACGACAGCCCTGGCCTCAAGGGCTTCGTCATGCGCCGGCTGATGGCGCATGCCGGGGCCGGCGGGCCGAGCGCCAACCGCATCACCCTGTTGCGCGACACCAATGGCGACGGCGTCGCCGATGTCAGAAGCACTTTCCTGACCGGACTGAACTCGCCCTATGGCATGGCGCTGGTCGGCAACAATCTCTACGTCGCCAACACCGATGCCATCATGCGCTACCCCTACAAGCGGGGTGCCACCGCCATCACCGGCCCGGGCACCAAGCTGACCGACCTGCCCGGCGGCACCATCAACCATCACTGGACCAAGAACCTGGTCGCCAGCCCGGATGGCCGCCTCCTCTACGCCAGCATCGGCTCCAACAGCAATGTCGGCGAAAACGGCATGGCTGTTGAGGGCGATCGGGCGCAGATCTGGCAGGTGGATATCCGCACCGGCGCCCATCGCCCCTATGCCACCGGCCTCCGTAACCCCAACGGCCTCAGCTTCTCCGGCAACACGCTGTGGACGTCGGTCAACGAGCGCGACGAACTCGGCAGCGATCTGGTGCCGGACTACATGACCTCGGTGAAGGATGGCGGCTTCTATGGCTGGCCCTACAGCTATTTCGGGCAGCATGTCGACAGCCGCGTCAATCCGCCCCGGCCCGATCTCGTCGCCAAGGCCATCGTTCCCGATTACGCGCTCGGCGCACACACCGCCTCGCTGGGTTTGGCGATCGCAAATAACAGCGGCCTGCCCCAGCCGTACAAGGCCGGTGCCTTCGTCGGCCAGCATGGCTCGTGGAACCGCAAGCCGTTCGCCGGCTACAAGGTGATCTTCGTGCCGTTCAGCGGCGGCAAGCCGGCCGGCAGCCCTCGCGACGTGCTGACCGGCTTCATCGACGCCAAGGGCGAGGCCCAGGGCCGGCCGGTCGGCGTCACGCCCGACGCGCGCGGCGGCCTGTTGGTCGCCGACGACGTCGGCAACGTCATCTGGCGCGTCACCGGCGCCAAATGAGCTTGCGGTCCCGAGAGCCAACCCTCGGGATCGCCCGCTTCAAGCTATCCCTTGGCGATCTTGCCCAACTGGGTGAGGAGCGTCAGGTTGTCTTCGAGGTGCCAATTCTCGGCGACGTGGCCGCCCGCGACGCGAAGGTTCGTTGACAAAGGGCGTCGGCGGCAATCATGTCGGCTGATCCCTTTTTGCCAACACGTGTTCTACCTTGATGGACCGAATTTCCGTCGACATCGAACAGCCGCTGCAGACGGAAGTCTCGTTGCTTCTGTCGCAGTCGGACGCCGTGGCGGCGATGCTTTATCCAGGTGAATACCGTCGGCCGATCACCGCCGAGTCGCTCGCAAAGCCGGACACCTACGTTGTCGTCGCCCGTATCGCCGGGAAGGCGGTCGGCTTGTGCGTGTTGTTCGACCGAAGCGATCAGATGATGGAACTCAAGCGCATGATCGTGGACGCCAGTTCGCGTGGCGCGGGTGTCGGTATGGCGCTTCTTTAAGGAGCGGAAGCCCACGCCTTGAAACGGGGAGCCGGCGCGATGCTGCTGGAAGTTGGCGTCCGCAATATCGAGGCACAACAGCTCTATCGCCGCGGAGGGTATCAAGCCTGCGAGCCTTTCCCGCCCTATACCGCAACCCCCATAAGTCTCTTCATGAGGCGACAGCTAACTCAGCGGTAAAATGGATCTTTCCGGAGAAAGAAACCGGTTCCTGCTTTCTCGCTTGATGCGCTAGGACGAGTGGGCGCCGGCCCGGCGTTCTTTCGAGTCGCCGTTCATGTGGATTCCCGCCGATCTCACGCCCATCCCGCTGACGCTGCTCATCGTCACCGCCTTCATCGCCGGCCTTGCCCGCGGCTTTTCCGGCTTCGGCGCGGCGCTGATCTTCATGCCGGTGGCCAGCGCCTTGATCGGCCCGCGCCTTGCCGCGCCGGTGATCCTGATCATCGACGCCGTCACCACCGTCGGTCTGGTGCCCGACGCCTTCCGCCGCGCCGATCGGCGCGAGGTGGCGGTGATGTCGCTCGGCGCCATTGTCGGCGTCCCCACCGGCGTCTACCTGCTCACCCACCTCGATCCGCTGACCATTCGCTGGGCGATCATCGCCATCTGCGCCGCCCTTCTGGGACTGCTGCTCACCGGCTGGCGCTACCACGGCCGGCCCAAGGCGCCGCTCACCGTCGGCGTCGGCGCCTTGTCGGGCCTGTTCTCCGGCGCCAGTCAGGTGGGAGGGCCGCCGGTGATCGCCTATTGGCTGGGCGGCGCCATTCCGGCCAACATCGTCCGCGCCAACATCGTCCTCTATTTCGAGGTGTCGACGGCGCTGACGCTTCTCAACTATCTCTGGGGCGGCCTGTTCGTCACCGCCCTGGTGCCGCTCTGTCTGATGACCGCACCGGCCTATGGTCTCGGTCTCTGGGGCGGTGCGCGCCTGTTCGGTGTCGCCTCCGAGATCACCTTCCGCCGCATCTGCCTCAGCCTGATCGCGCTGGCCGTCGTCATCGGCCTGCCGCTGCTCGACGGTATCCTGCGTTGACAGCAAGCCGCCGCATTTGGAATTTACCCCTTCGCCAGCGGCTCGAACGGAGGCCCGTATGCGCGGCAAGAAAACCATGGGTGGCGTCGTCGTCGTCGCCGTTGCCGTCTACCTTCTCAACGCCTCCTGGCTGGCCGCGCCGGCCGGCAACGACTCGCCGCGCATCATCGCCCATCGCGGCGTTCACCAGACCTTTTCGCATGACGGCGTCGACGCCGAAACCTGCACAGCCAACCGCACCGATCCGCCCAGCCACGATTTTCTCGAGAACACCCTCCCCTCGATGCGTGCCGCCTTCGCGGCCGGCGCCGACGTGGTGGAGCTCGACATCCACCTGACGCCCGACAAGGTGTTCGCCGTGCTGCACGACTGGACGCTCGACTGCCGCACCAACGGCCACGGCGTCACCGAACAAACGCCCTGGCCGGTGCTGAAGACGCTCGATGTCGGCTACGGCTACACCGCCGACGGCGGCAAGACCTTTCCGTTGCGCGGCAAGGGCGTCGGCCTGATGCCGCGCCTCGACGAGGTCTACGCCGCCTTCCCGGACGGCTCCTTCCTCGTCAACTTCAAGAGCCAGCGCGTGGAAGAGGGTGAAGCGATGGCCGCTATGCTCAACGCCAATCCCAAGGCGAAGGACGCCACCTTCGGCGTCTATGGCGGCGAGGAGCCGACGCGGGCGGCCGAGGCGGCGGTCAACGGCCTCAAGGGTTTCGACAAGTCCTCTCTCAAGGCCTGCCTTCTTCCCTATGAGGCCTATGGTTGGACCGGCATCCTGCCGGCCGCCTGCCGCAACACGATTGTCGCCCTGCCGATCGATTACGCGCCCTATGCCTGGGGCTGGCCCAACCGCTTCATGCAGCGCATGCGCGACGCCGACACCGACGTGATCCTGGTCGGCCCCTATGGCGGCAGCGACTTCACGGCCGGCATCGACACGCCGGAACTCGCCGCCAAGATCCCGGAAGGCTTCGACGGCTATGTCTGGACCAACAAGATCGAAACCATCGGCCCGCTGCTGAAAGGGCAATGAGATGTCCGGCCGAAGCTTGACCGCCCGCGTCAGCGATCTCCAGCCGCCTCGACGGCGCTCCTGAACCGTTCGGCCGATGCCTTCGCCGCCTTCAACAGGGATGCAAAATCATCCGGCGGATTGCCGTCCGCCAGCATGGATCTAAATGTGGCATAGGCGTCGGTTCTGCTTCCACAAGCGCGCAACGTCGCCTCGTCATTCCCCCATGCCAGCACGATGATCCTGGCCACCTCATCGAACCTGAAAAACAGCCTGTACTGTTGGAAGAACTTGGCTCTGAACCAGTGTTTGCGGCCCTCTCCCAGCGTGTCGCCCTGCCGGAACGGCGCGCCATCGGGGTCGGACGGTATGTTTTCGCTGATCAGCTTGAAGATGGCCGCCAGACGCTTGGTACAGTTCTTCTTCTGATAATTGGCGGGATCGCGAGTCTTGCGCGCCTCCACCTCCTCGACCAGCGCTTCAATCTGGTTGAGGAAAATCGGATGCGCAAAGATCGCCCAGCCATTGACGACGAGAGGCGCGGCAGTCCGTGATTCCGAGGGCGTCATTCGTCATCTTCGGAAAGCGGCGCATCAAGGTCGACATCGACATGACGGACCAGTGCCTGCAAGCGATCGTGCAACGTGCCATCGAAGGCCTTCAGCCGCTCGGGGTGGGCCTTGATGTCCGCCTCGATAAAATCGAGGAAAGCACCCAATGCCGGGTCGCCCTCTTCGTCGCGCACGGCTTCGATATAAACGCGGCCGCTGGCCTCGACCCGATATCGAATGCGATCGCCCTTGCCGATCCGCAATTGCTTGCGGACACCGCTGGGAACCGTCGTCTGATAGCGCTCGGTAAGCTTCGACTCTTCGGGCACCAACGCCGACATAAGCGCCTCCACACCTGCTGGGCAGATAAGGTAATGCACATGCATTACCGCGTCAACCTACCTCAAAAAAGCAGGCAACGTCCGGCTTGCGTCGCCGATACCGTCATTGACGGCGACGGCCCGCTCGCCTATGTAGCCTCAGATCTGCCGGGCGGTCCGCCGCGCCGGCCTTTTGGTGCGCCGCCGCGCCATCCGTGATGCCTTTTTCAGCCCAAAGGAGCGTCCGCCATGACCACCGCCGCCTGGCAGGAACCCGTGCCCACCGCCGTTCTGGTGCTCGCCGACGGCACCGTCATCGAGGGCTTCGGCATCGGCGCGCGCGGCGAGGCGGTGGCCGAGGTCTGCTTCAACACGGCAATGACCGGCTACGAGGAGATCCTCACCGATCCCTCCTACGCCGGCCAGATCGTCACCTTCACCTTCCCGCACATCGGCAATGTCGGCGTCAACGACGAGGACATCGAGACCGTCAACATGGCGGCCGAGAGCGGTGTGCGCGGTGTGGTGCTGAAGGACGAGGTCACCGAGCCCTCCAACTACCGCTCGCTGAAAGGCTTCGACGCCTGGCTGGCAACGCGCGGCATCATCGGCATCACCGGCGTCGATACCCGGGCGCTGACCGCGCTGATCCGCGACAAGGGCATGCCCAACGCCGTCATCGCCCATTCGCCCGATGGCAAGTTCGACCTTGAGGCACTGAAGGCCAAGGCCAAGGCCTGGACCGGCCTCGAGGGCCTCGACCTCGCCATCGAGGTCACCAACCCGCAGAGCTACGACTGGACGGAAGCAAGCTGGGCCTGGAACAAGGGCTACGGCCACCAGCAGGCCAAGAAATACAAGGTCGTCGCCCTCGACTTCGGCATCAAGCGCAACATACTCAGGCTCTTGGTCGACGAAGGCTGCGAGGTGGTGGTGCTGCCGGCCACCGCCACGGCGGAGGAAGTGTTCGCCCACCAGCCGGACGGCGTGTTCCTCAGCAACGGCCCCGGCGACCCGGCCGCCACCGGCAACTATGCGGTGCCGACCATCAAGGCGGTGATCGACTCGGGTATCCCCACCTTCGGCATCTGCCTCGGCCACCAGATGATGGGCCTCGCCCTCGGCGGCAAGACCATGAAGATGCACCAGGGCCACCACGGCGCCAACCATCCGGTCAAGGACTACACCACCGGCAAGGTCGAGATCACCTCGATGAACCACGGCTTCGCCGTCGATCCCGACAGCCTGCCGGACAATGTCGAGCAGACCCACGTGTCGCTGTTCGACGGCTCCAACTGCGGCCTGCGCGTCAAAGGCAAGCCGGCCTTCTCGGTGCAGTACCACCCCGAGGCCTCCCCCGGCCCGCAGGACAGCCACTATCTCTTCAAGCGCTTCGTCAACCTGATCCGCGAGAAGAAGGGCGAAGCCCCGGTGCCTGAGCGGGTGTGAGCCGAGCCCTTCAGCCGGAAAGTGAAAACCGGCTTTCGGAGAACGCTACGCGGGAGCTAGATGACGAGGTCGTCGGCGTAAATCGACAGCACCCATCGCGGCAGGTAGGCTGCAGCCTGGGTCAGACGTCCGTTTGCAAACACAAGGACCTGTCGAGGCGGCTCGTTGAGCCTTGAGTTGTCAAATACCAGGCCACGATCGGCGCACAGCACAGCCTGACGGATCAAGGTGCCACCTCGCTCAAAACGGGCGCGAACCTTGTCCTCGGGCACATCATGTCCACCTTCGGCGACACGCTCCCTGACGCGAGCAATCGAAAGATCGGGACTATCGACGCCGACGTGCATGACGATGACAATATATCCCTGCCTCCGGGCAACCTCGATGATGTCCAGTTTCGAAGGGTGCGAGAATACCGTCTCGGTCGCGAAGCTCTTGCCCTCCGTCAGCATCCTTGATCGGCGAGCCGCGGCGATCTCGGCCGCCTTGTAGGAAGCCTCGGGAGAAACGTCTTTCAGTTCATCGCGTTGAATGGCATCAGCATTGATGAAAGGGGCGGCGAAACTTGGGGCGACACGCGTTTCGTAGAGCGTGGATTTGCCGGCTCCATTGGGCCCCGCAAGCAGGATCAGGCTGGGCCTCATTCGGCCACATCACCCTTTGCATATACGAGATTGCCACCGGCATCGAGACCGACGCCACGGCCGAGCCCGTTACGCTTTGCAAAGAACGCCACCTCGGTTGCCGATGGCTCCGCCATCTTGGCGGTAAACTCGTCGAGCCAAGCGGCCTCTTCTTCTTCGCTGAGTTCCGTCGTATCGAGACCGGCTTCGAGCGCCGCCGTAATCCGCGCGTAGTCGAAAGTGCCGGAAAGCTCGATTGCACGACCGAGCCTGACCCAATGCGCGAGTTGGCCAGCAACGGAGCGGCTGCGAAGATCGGCCTCGCGCCGGACAAGGGCCATAATGTCGTCGGCAAGCTTCACGGACTGAGCCAATATCGCCTCCTATACATTCTATAGGTAGCAAAATGCCACCCACCCTTCAAGATCCTCGTTGGCATGATGACCTCCGATCCGCCCCGATCACCACCAGCGCCATCCCCATCAGCACCGCCGACAGCAGGAACGGCGCGCCGGCAAAGCGGATCGGCGCGGCATCCGAGGTGAAATAGCCGAACAGCTCGGTCATCGGGATCGGCGCCAGCGCCATGGTGATGCCCTTGACGGCGGCGATCGCCCCTTGCAGCTCGCCTTGCCGATCGGCGGCGACGCGCCGGCTCATCAGCGCCGATAGCGACGGCCCGACAAGGCCAATGAAGGCGAAACCGGCGATGAACGGCGTGATCATCAGGCCGGATGTGGCGAAGGCAAAGCCCAGGAAGCCGATGCCGGCCACCACAAGCCCGACCATCGCCGCGCCATGCTCGCCGAACCGCTTCACCGAGGGACCGACGACGACGCCGGTCACCACCGTCATCACCACGCCGACCAGGGTTAGCGTCAGGCCGATCTCCCGCTCGCCCCAACCGAACCGCTCCTTCAGCGAAAAGGTCCAGACGGCCGGCAGCGAGTCGTGGGCGACCTGCATCAGCACCAGCACGACGATCGGCAGGCCGATGCCGGCGGCACCAAGGATGAAGCGTAGCGCGCCAAATGGATTGGCCTTGGCGAGAACCAGCGGACGCCGGTGCTCGACGGGCAGGCTTTCCTTCAGAAACGCCCAGCCTACAAATGCATTGACGACGGCCAGCAGCGCGGCGGCCAGAAAAGGCGCCCGTGGCGACAGCTCGCCGACGAGGCCGCCGAGCGCCGGCCCCAGCACGAAGCCGGCCCCGAAGGCCATGCCGACTTGGCCGAACCGGCGGGCGCGATCGTCGGGTGCCGAGGTGTCGGCGATATAGGCGCCGATGGTCGGCCCGATGCTGCCGGAAATACCCGACAACAGGCGGCCGAGATAGAGCCAGATGAGCGACGGCGCCAGCGCGCAGATCAGATTGTCGAGCGCGAAGCTGGCGACGGCGAGGATCAACAGTGGCCGCCGGCCGAAACGGTCGGACAGGCTGCCGATCAGCGGCGAGAACAGGAACAGCATCGCCGCATAGACGAAGGTCAGCCGGCCGCCCTCGACGGCGGCAGCGCCCATGCCTTCGCCGGTCAGCGAGGCGATCAGTGCTGGCAGTACCGGCAGCACCAAGCCGAAGCCGGCGGCGTCGAGAAAGGCGGTGGCGAGCAGGAAGCCGCCGCCCCGGCGAGTTTCGGGGAGGGCGTCAGTCACCGCCGCCCTCCCCCCGTTCGGTCAGCTTGTGGCTGGCGCCGGCATCGAGATCGAGGCCGTAAATGGCCTTGAGCTGGGCGATCACCTCCAGAGTCTCCGGCGAAAACGGCGCCTTGCCCTCGAAGGCGTGCAGCACGATGCCCTCAACGAGATCGCCGAGCGTGATGTCGGCATGCTCGGCCAGCGCCTTCAACACCTTCAGAATGCGCTTCTCAACGCGAATGCCCGTCTGCACCCGCTCCACCACCGGTCCGGCCATCGTGACCTCCATTTTCGTGTATCTATGTACAAATGTACCAAATGGAGCGAACCGGTGTCAATCGGACACGGCCAATATCCTGCTATCCGCCTTCAGCCGCCGGCAGCGCTGTTGGTCCATCGGCTGCAAGATGGGACGGCTTGCAAATCACATAAGTACGTGCTTATGTGTCGACATGATCGAGAACACCATCTTCAAAGCTCTGGCCGATCCCACCCGCTGCGCGATCTTCGAGAAGCTGGCGGCCGGCAGCATGAATGCCAGCGACTTGCGCGCCGGCATGAACATCAGCCAGCCCGCCATGTCACAACATCTCGCGGTCCTGCGGGGCGCGAAGCTGGTGCGGGAAGAACGGCAGGGACGCTTTGTGAACTATGAAGTCGATCCGGACGGCCTGGCGCTCATCGCCGGATGGCTGGCGAAATATCGCGCCTACTGGCCGGCGCGCGTCGACGCTCTCAAGGCCCTGCTGAAGGATATGGATCAATGAGCAACGGAAAGATCGGGCATCGAGAAATGGCCGTCGAGCTTGAATATGAACTCGACGAACCGCCGCACAAGGTCTGGCGCGCCATCAGCGTTCCCGAGTTTCGGGAGGCCTGGTTGCCGCGGAAAGCATTGGCCGATCCCGAGGCCAGCTCCCTCGTGCCGGAGCAGGAGGTTCGCTACAGAATGCGCGAAAGCGAACCGCCGTTTCTCGAAAGCGTGGTCACCTTTCGGATTACCCCCAACGCCACCGGCGGCACCAGTCTCAGGATCATTCACGAGCTTACCGACGCGCGGTTCGATCGGCTGACCGGCACCGCCGCCAACAGCAACAACCTCACCCTCATGCTCGCCGCCTGACGGCAAGCTTCCCTTCAACGCTAGAAGATTGGAATTCGCCAATGCGCGAAGCGATGCAACTCGTCCCTATGGTCGTCGAACAATCGAGCCGAGGGGAGCGATCCTTCGATATCTACTCTCGCCTGCTTCGCGAGAGGATCATCTTCCTCAATGGCGAGGTGAACGACGGGGTGTCCGCGCTGGTCTGCGCGCAGCTGCTGTTCCTCGAAGCGGAGAACCCCAAGCTGCCGATCAACCTCTATATCAACTCGCCCGGCGGCATGGTGACCAGCGGCTTCGCCATGTACGACACCATGCGCTACATCCGCGCGCCCGTGCATACGCTCTGCATGGGAACGGCCCGCTCGATGGGTTCCTTCCTGCTGATGGCGGGCGAGCCCGGGCACCGGGCGACGCTGCCCAACGCCAGCATCCTCGTCCATCAGCCATCCGGCGGCTTTCAGGGACAGGCATCGGACATGCTCATCCATGCCGAGGAGATCAAACAGATCAAGCATCGCATGACGCGTCTTTATGCCGAGCATTGCGGACGCACCTACGAAGAGTTCGAACGCGCCATGGATCGCGACCGCTTCATGACCGCCGAGGAGGCGCTGGAATGGGGGCTGGTCGACCGAATCCTGGAGGTGCGGCAAGACAACCGGGATGAACCGGCAGTGGACTAAATCCAACTCGCCAGCTCCACCTCCGACAAGACGAACGCTTGGCCGACACAGGGCCGCAACGCGAAGGCCGTCGGATGGACCTTTCCCTTCCTTTCGGCCTGAGATCCGGCGCCTTTGTCAGGTATGTATTTGCTTTAATTATGGAATTCAAAGCCTCGTCGCCTTGAACGTATCGCACACCCCGGCATCCCCCTTGTCGAAGCCGATCTTGAACCAGCGCTTGCGATCGGCCGACGAGCCGTGATTGAAGCTTTCCGGCACCACGTAGCCCTGCGTCCGCTTCTGGATGGCGTCGTCGCCGATCTGGGTGGCAGCGTTCAGCGCTTCATCGAGGTCGCCGCGCTCCAGAATGCCTTTCTTCTCGGCATAATGGCCCCAGACGCCGGCGTAACAGTCGGCCTGCAACTCCACCTTCACCGACAGCGCGTTGGCGGCGGCCTCGCCGAGGCTTTGGCGCTTCCGGTTGAAGGCCGGCAGCACGCCGAGGAGGTCTTGCACGTGATGGCCGACCTCGTGGGCGATCACATAGGCCTGAGCGAAGTCGCCGGGCGCGTCGAACTTCTGGCGCAGCTCATCATAAAAGGCGAGGTCGATGTAGACCTTGCCGTCGTTGGGGCAATAGAACGGCCCGCTCGCTGCGCTGGCAAAGCCGCAGGCCGAGCGCATCTGGCCGGAAAACAGTATCCTCGGTGTCGCCCAGCACGGTGGCGACGAAATCGCGCATCTCGTCGGGCTGGCCGGCGCGCGGCCGATCGATGGCCGTCGAGCCGCTGCCGAGGGTGGAACTGCCCATGCTGCCGTCGAGCAGCACCAGCGGATTGATCCCGAGGAACCACAACACCAGGCCGACGACGATCAGTCCGCCGATGGAAAGGCCACCGCCGCGTCCGCCACCGCCAAAGCCGCCGCCTGGAAAGCGCATGCCGCCGCCGGAAAAGCCACCACCACTATCCCGGACGTCTTCGATGTTGTCGCTCTGGCGACGCCCTCTCCACTGCATGCCCGGCCCTCCGCATTTCCAAAGGTTATAACAGGAATGCGAGCCGCAAGTTCCTCTCGTTGCCGGCTGACACAGAACTGTCGTCTCGTCGGCGCATTGAGATGCGTCTTTCCTCTAGCCCGAGTCTGGACATGCCCGAGATCGAAGCCCCCTCTCCGCTGCTTGCCACCATGATCGCCGCCGCCCGCTTGGGGGGCGACATTGCCCGCCAGCACTTTTCGGCCTGCGGTCAGGCGAAGGTGGACGAGAAAGGCGCGCGCGATTACGTGACGGCGGCTGACGTGGCCGTGGAAAAGGCGATCGCCACCGCGCTCGGCACGGCCTTTCCCGGCTGGTCGATCGAAGGCGAGGAGAAGGCCGGCGACCGCGACCGTGGCCCCGACGCACCGCGCTTCCTGATCGACCCGATCGACGGCACCACCAATTTCGCCTGGGGCATCCCCTTCTTCGGCGTGGTGATCTCGCTCCTGCGCGGCGACCGTATCGACGCCGGCGTCGTCTACGACCCGATGCGCGACGAGCTGTTCTATGCCGAGCGCGGCAAGGGCGCCTTTCTCGACGGCGCGCCGCTGACCATCCGGACCGATCGCGACATCGACCACGCGGTGATCGGCGCCAGCCTGCCGATCCCAGGCCAGGTGAAGTCGATGAACGTCGCCCGCTATCGCGAAGTATTGATGGAGGTGATGGACCACGCCGCAACCATGCGGCGGATGGGCTCGGCAGCGCTGTCGATTGCCTATGTAGCGGCCAGCCGCCACGACGCCTTCTTCGAGGACGGCCTGTCGCCACACGATTACGCGGCGTCGGTGCTGATCGTCGAGGAGGCCGGCGGCATCGTCAGCGGCTTCGATGGAAATGCCATTCCGCAGACCGGCGCCGTGCTGGCAGCGACGCAGACCGTTCATCCGTGGCTGGTGGAACGCTTTATAGCGTGAGGGGGACCTATATTAGCCCCTTGCCCTTTTCGGCCTGAGGTCCTCCGCCTCCGCGGAGGATGACAGGTAAATTATATATAAAAATCATATACATAGCGTATCTATAAGGGGTCATCCTCCGCGAAGGCGGAGGACCTCAGGCAGGATGGAACGCGACGCCGATATAGGCCGTCGTGCCCGACCTGTCACCCTGAGGCCAAACGTCAGCTTCTCTCCGCCACCCCCAACTCAACCGCCCGCCGCGCCACCGCGTCGGGCTCGTTGGTGGTGATCTGGTCGGCCTTGAGCTCGATCAGCCGCTTGAGGCTGTCGTCGGCGCCGGGGTGTTGGAGATCGAGCGTATAGGCGTCGATGCGCTTGCCCGCTGCGTGGAAGGCGCCGATCAGGTCGAACCCTAGTCGATCGGCGGCCAGCACCGCCCGGTAGTCGAGATAGATGAGGCTCGCCTCCGGCAACGCCGCCAGCGCATCGGCGACGAAGGCCTTGAGATCGCCGCCCGCCTCGATCATCGGCACCGTGCCGTCATTGCAGGGATCGAAGCCGAGGTTGAGGCCGGCCGTCGCCCGGCCAAGCTGCGCCACCGCCGCGCGGTCGCCGCCCGAGAGGATGAAATGCGACGCAACGCCGGCCATCACCTTGGCAAAGGCTTCGACGGCCGCCGCGCTGATGGCGTCGATCCCCACCTTGAGGTCGAGCTGGATCAGCGTTTCCGGATGCACCGCACCGCCGCGCACCAGATCCGCCAGATCGTCGAGCAGCAACACCTTCTCGTCGGTGATCTCGCCGGAGGGACGGCGCAGTTTCAGCCGCTTGAGATCATCCGGCAGCACTGAACCGACCGGCCCGTGGCCATCGGTCTCCCGATCGAGCGTCTCATCATGCAGCACGGCGAAGCCGGCGGCGGCATGCGGGTTGAGATCAACCTCGAAGCTGGCGCCCAGCGCCATCGCCTCCTGCACCCGGCTCGGCGTGAACGGCACGTCGGAGCGGACGCGCCGCCCCATGTGCCACTTCAACCGGCTGCGATGGCCGGCGCGGTAGAGGTCGAGACCCGGTTCGCCAAGATCATGCATAGCGGGCACCGCGAAAGGAGCGCACCGTGTCGGAGCGGTAGCGGCGCGGCTCGTCGCCATCGGTGAACACCGTCCAGCTTTCGACGCAGATGCCGATCTGCTCGCCCTGACTGACGCGGATCGCCTTGTCGGTCTGGATGCGCAAATGGGTCCCGTCGGCGAGCTTGCCGTCGATCACCACATGGGCGCCGAAATCGATCATCCGGCGCACTGTCATCGTGCGGCCTTCCTCGGGCTCGGTCAGCGAAATGTCTTCGGGGCGGATGGCGAGCCGGGCCAGGCCGCTGCCCTCGGCAGGAAGCCTCAAACCGCTCGCCAGGATTTCTCCGTCGGCGAGCGTGCCGTCCAGCATGTTCATGGCGCCGATGAAGCCGGCGACAAAGGCGGTCTTCGGCTCGGCATAGATCTCGCCGGGCCGGCCAACCTGCTGCATGCGGCCATCGGCCAGCACCACGATGCGGTCGGAAATCGCCAGCGCTTCGTCCTGGCCGTGGGTGACGAACACGGCGGTGATGCCGAGGCGCTGCTGGATGTCGCGTACCTCGTCGCGCAGGCGTTCGCGCAGATGCTGATCGAGGCTGGCGAACGGTTCGTCGAGCAGCAGGATCTTCGGCTCGATCACCAGCGAGCGAGCAAGCGCCACGCGCTGTTGCTGGCCGCCCGACAACTGGCTCGGCAGGCGCGCGCCATAGCCGGAGAGGCCGACGAGATCGAGCACCCGCTCGACGCGGTCGCGGATCTCCGCCTTGGGCAGGTGGCGCAGCTTCAGCCCGAAGGCGACGTTGCCGAACACAGTCATATGGCTCCACAGGGCGTGACTCTGGAACACCATGGCCGTGGGACGCTGCTCCGGCGGCAGGTCGGTGACGTCGACGCCGTCGATGGCGATCGTCCCCTCGCTCGGCATCTCGAAACCGCCGATGATGCGCAGAAGCGTCGACTTGCCGGAGCCCGACGGCCCCAGCAGGCAGACGAGTTCGCCGTCATCGATCACCAGATCCATGGCGTCGAGCGCCGTAACCTTGCCGAACGTCTTGGCGATGCCGCTCAATCGAACCTGAGCCATAGGATCTGTCCTGACTGTGAGAGCCTGATCCGAAACTCGCTGGGGCGAGGCAGATGGCGATGGTTTCGAGAACCGGAGCGGAGCGAACTTAAGGTTCGTGAGCACCGGAAGCGCAGAAATCGAAGTTCAGGCATCCGCCCGAAAAGTTGCAGACTTTTCGGACCAAGTGGATGCCCGGAGATGCCCGCCCCAGTAGAGTTTTGGGTCAGGCTTTGAGGGAAATCAGCCGCCGAGGCCCTTTGCGAAAGCATCGGCGCCCATCACCCGGCGGGCCGCCAGCATCAAGACGAAGGACGGCACCCAGAGGAAGACGAACAACACCGCGCCATATTGGACTTCGAGGGCGTTGTTGATGAAGGAGATCATCACCATCGGCATGGTGCGCACGTTGGGCAGGCCGATCAGCCAGGCGGCGTCGGTCTCGTAGAACGTGCTGACGAAGGTGATGAGCAGGGCGGCAAACAGCGTCGGCAGGGCCTGCGGCAAGGTGATAAACCAGAACACCCGCATCGGCCCGGCGCCGACGTCGCGTGCCGCTTCCTCCAGCCGCCGGTCGACGCCCTGGAAGGCGGAAACCGGGATCCAGATCATGTAGAGCAGCGTGCCGACCAGTTGGATCAGCACGACACCCCAGAAGGTGCCGACGAGGTGCAGCGTCAGGAAGATGGTGGCGGTGGCGACGATCAGGCCGAATTTCGGGAAAGCCTGCACGGAGAGAAAGGCGAGGAACAACAGGTTGCGGCCTGGAAAATCCAGGCGAGCGAAGGCATAGGCCGCCGGAAAGCAGATGGCCGCCGAGATCACCGTTACCGTCGTGGTGAGGCTGAGCGACAACCACAGCGCCTGCCAGACGTCATTGCGCGACAGCGTGTCCTGCCAATAGCCAAGGCCCATGCGCTGCGGCACGATGGCCGGGAAGCGCCAGATCTCGGCAAAGGCCCAGACGGCGGTAACGATCAGCGGCAACAGGACGACCACGGCGAGGCCGGTGAGGAAGGCGATGCCGGTCCAGTCGACCGGCTCACGCCGGACAATCCGTCCGACCGCCGCCGGCGATGCATCGAAGGGCGAAAGGGGTGCGAGGTCGGTCATGCCGGTCCCTTTCTGCCCTTGGCGATGGCGCGCACGTAGATGACGCCGAAGGCGGCGCAGAAGGCGAAGGTGATCACCGCCTGCGTGGTGGCGTTGAGCGGATCGGCATTGTCGGAGAAGGTGCGCTGCATGTAGGGACCCATCATCTCGGGCGAGGCGGGGCCGAGCAGATAGGGCAGCGTGAAGGCGGAGAACAGGCCGAGCACGTTGAAGGCCAGCGCCACGATGATCGAGCTCTGGATGCGCGGCAGAATGATGCGCGTGAAGATCGTCCACCCCTTGGCGCCGAGATCACGGGCGGCTTCCACCGAAGCGGTGGAGACGCGGCCGAGGCCGGACAGCAGCAACAGCAGCGTCAGCGGCAAGCCTTCCCAGACCAGACCGATGATCGGGCCGGCCGGCGCCAGATAGGGGCTGGGCAGCTTGGGCAGATGCACGGCGACGAGCAGCGTGTCGATGATGCCGTTGGGACCGAGCACGCGGATGAAGGCATAGGCCACCAGCACCGACGGCACGAACATCGGGAACAGCGCCAGACTCTGGACGAAGGCGGCGATAGAACCCTTGCGAAAGCGCAGGTAGATGGCGATCGGCATGGCGAAGGCGACGCGCAAGGCCGAGGTGAGCGCGGTGACCCACAGCGTCAGCCAGAGATTCCGGAGGCTGTAGGCGTCGGAGAAGAAATAGACGTAGGAGGCGGCGCTGAAGCCCTTGCCCGGGAAATACAGCGTGCCGACGAAGGCCTGCAGCACCGGCCACAGCACCAGCCAGATGAGCAGAACGACCGGAAGGGCGACGAGAAGGAGGCCCGAAAGCCTCCCTCCCTCTGCCCTGGGGTGGGACACGGTGACCATGGCGACCGGATCAGGTGCGCGAGATATTCGGGGCGACGTTGCGGTACCAGCCGTCCTGCACCGCCTTGGTCCAGTCGCCCGACGGGAAGGTCGGGATGGAGGACGGGATGACGTCGGCATACTTGTCGTGCAAGGCCTTCGGCAGGTTCGACCAGTCGACGCCGGGGAAGCCACCCAGCTTTTCGATGATCACCGCCTGCGTCTCCGGCAGCAGCAGGAAGTCGGCGAACTTCAAGGAAGCGTCGCGATTGGCGGCATTCGTCGGGATGACGGCCTGGGAGAAACCGCCGCACAGCGCGAGATCGGAGAGCTGCACGAGGCCGGTGGTCTCGGGCAGCACGCCCTTGGCGATCGCCTGCAGCGCCTGGTCGGACCAGGCCGGGATCATGGTCACGGCGCCCTGGGCGAGCAGTTGCAGCGAGGCGGTGTTGCCGGCGGTATAGGAGCCATTCTGGTAGAGCGAGGGGGCGAGATCGGCGAGCACGGCCCAGGTCTTGCCCAGAACCTCGTCGGCCGTTGCCTGATTGAAATTGTCGACCTTGAACTTGCCGGGGTCGCGGCCTGACACTTCATGCAGAACGCGGTTGACGAAGTTGAAGCCCGAACCGCCCTTGTCGGGGCGATTGTAGATGAACTGGCCGGGGTTGGCCTTGATCCAGGCGACGAGGTCCGCGAAGGTCTTGGGCGCCTTGTCCTTGGGCAGCTTGGTGGTGTCATAGGCGAGCAGCACCTGCGAGCCGCGATAGGGCAGACCGAAGGTGGTCTGGATCGCCAGCTTGTTGACCGCGCCGTAGTTCTTGAGGCCGGCCTTGCTGAAGTCGGTCCACAGACCGGCCTCGATGCCGCCGGCCGGCAGCATCGGCTCATACGCCTCGATGAAGTCCATCTGCGGATCGGCCTTGGCCGACAGAGCCGCGAGCGCGCGCTGTGCCACGGCGTCGAGCGCCGCCGACGGGCGGGCGATCACCACGTTGAGCTCGATACCGGCGTTGGCGGCCTCGAAGGCCGGCTTGATGACGTTGTTGAAGAAATCCGAGATGTTGGCGTCGGACGCCGTGTACATATCGAGGCGCGTCGCAGCGGCGGCGAAGCGGGTAGACGCGGCAAGGCCGGCGGCCGCACTGACCATCAGAAATTCACGGCGGTTCATGACACACTCCCGGGAAGCGTTGGGTAAAGCGGTCCGTTCTTTGCGGGATGAACGGTTCGGGAGCGGACGCTAGGGAGCCTGCTTATCGTTTCGATGACAGTTGAACGTCAGTTCCGTGAAGTGGGGATGCCGTCCAACGAGAAAGTGAAAGCGCTATCAATCGCGGATGAGTCCACCGAAGTAGCGCAACCCGTAGGCACGGATTTCGCGCACCCGTATCTCCTCGAAGCCGAAGAAGGCCCGGTAGTCGCCGTCGGCGATGTCGATATAGTCATGGCCGCCGTCGCGAAAGCGGAAGCCGCCGAGAAAGCGATGCTCACCATAGAGCTTGGTGAGTGCCTTCTTGATGGTGGCGCCGGCTTCCGCGCCGCTGATCAGATCGTCGCGCAGCACCCGGCCATGGTAGCCCATGGCCCACACCGGCCGGTCGCCCCGCCACACCACTTCCTGGCCGGAAAAATCGGTGCCGCCGAAATAGCTGTCGAGATAGCGATAGTCGCCGTCGGCAAAGGCAAGATCGTGCGATCCCGGCCGGCAACTCACCGCCGGGGCGCCGCCGCCGGCATAGGTCGCCGCCTTGGCACGGATGATGAAATCTTCGAGGGCGTCCATCTGCGGCCTCCGGTGTCCTGCATTGAAACCTAATGCCACCCACTGCCGTTTCATGGCAGCAGAAGAGGCGCTTCATTTCCTTGCCGGCTTGGCTTTTGGCGCGGTGGACAAATCGCCCGGCTTGAGGCAAGTTCTCCTTCGGGTTGTAGGGGTGTGGAAGAGGCATGGACGCAGAGACGTTTCGCGCTTGGCGGCAGCGCCAGGGCCTGACGCAGGACGAGGCGGCGCAACACCTCGGGCTCAAGCGCCGAATGATCCAGTATTACGAGCGGGGCGAACGCGCCGGCCGTCGGGTGCCGATCCCCAAGCACGTGCGCCTTGCCTGCTGGGCGATCAGCCAAGGCATCCGCGATTTCGACGGCAGCGAAGCGGGCGAGCCCAAAGCCGTGGGGTAGAAACGCGCGTTGTCGCACTCCTCGGGAAGCGGCCAATTCAGCCGGCGCTCTATATGAGTCGCTCGCCCAATCCTGCCCGAGGTCCTCTGCCTTCGCAGAGGAAGACAGGAAATTTATATTTAGAAAACAGCTACATAGACGCTCGCACGGCCTGCCATCATGCTGTCTTCCTCTGCGAAGGCAGAGGACCTCGGGCCGAAAGAGGCGCGACGCTGATATAGGGCGCGGATATACGGGTCCGAGGACATCGGCAACCTGCCCGGCCGCGCCTGCGCCGTCGCGAAACTTTCCCCGGCAATCAGACGATCCGACGCACCATCATCACGTCGTCGATCTCACGGCCCTCGTGTAGAAAACCGCCGGGAATCCGGCCCACCTCAATAAAGCCTTCCCGCTCGTAAAAGCGGATCGCCGGGATGTTCTCGGCTCTGACGTTCAGCTCCAACTGCCGGATGCCGATATCGCGTGCATGGCTGGCCGCGGCGCTCAGGAGACCCGACGCCAAGCCCGTTCCGCGCAGGCTCTGGCGCAGGTAAACCATGACGATGGTGGCGCGGTGGGCCATCTTGATCCCCCGCAGGCGAATGAGGCCGGTCAGACCGACCGGTTCGTCGCCCTCCAAGGCGGCGAACACGGGCTCGCTCATGCGCATGCGCCACTCCTCGTCCGAGAGACCCGACCAGTCCTCGTAGGTGCCGGCATAGGCCGCAGGCTCTAGGCGAAGCGCTTCGAGGCGAATGCGCTTGAAGATATCCACGTCAGTGGCCTCAAGGCGCCTGATCGTCATGCTGTTTCCGGTCACTCGCGCCTCCCCGCTTCCAGCCCCTTTCGATACCCTGCCCCCATGAGCAAAAGCAACGGCTCCAGCTTGCGAGACGATACAGAGCTGCGCCAATCGCAAACCTGCCTAACAAAGCCGCCAATTCAAGCGGAGCGGGGTTTGCGGCCGCGCGCTTTTCCTCTATAAGCCCGGCAACGGTCCGAACGACGATCACCCTTCTTGCTGCCCGCCCCGGTCGGTGCCCCGCGCACCGGCCGCGTTTACACGCGAGTGAAGATGCCCAGACGCACCGATATCGACACCATCCTCATCATCGGCGCCGGCCCGATCGTCATCGGTCAGGCCTGCGAGTTCGACTACTCGGGTACCCAGGCCTGCAAGGCCTTGAAAGCGGAAGGCTACCGCATCGTCCTCGTCAACTCCAATCCGGCCACCATCATGACCGATCCGGATATGGCGGACGCCACCTACATCGAGCCGATCACCCCGGAGATGGTGGCGCGAATCATCGAGCGCGAGTGCGCCGAGCGGCCGAATGACCGCCTCGCCCTGCTGCCGACCATGGGCGGCCAGACGGCGCTCAACACCGCGCTGTCGCTGAAAAAGATGGGCGTCCTCGAAAAGCACGGCGTCGAGATGATCGGCGCCACCGCCGAGGCGATCGACAAGGCCGAGGACCGCGAGCTGTTCCGCGAGGCGATGACCCGCATCGGCCTCGACACGCCGAAGGCCGCCTTCGTCAACACCTCTGCCTTGAAGCAGCAGTTCCGCGCCGAATACGAGTCGCGCCGCGCCGCCGCCATCGCCGCCCACCCCGAGGACGACGCCCGCGCCAAGGCGCTCGCCGCCTTCGAGGGCGAATGGGCCGCCGACGAAAAGGCCCGCCGCGAGGAATACAACCTCACCGCCCGCCTCAACGCGCTGAAGGCCTACAAGGTCACCGGCCTGCCGGCCATCATCCGTCCGTCGTTCACCATGGGCGGCACCGGCGGCGGCATCGCCTATACCATCGAAGAGCTCTACGACCTCGTGATGTCTGGCGTCGAGGCCTCGCCCACCAACGAGGTGCTGGTGGAAGAATCGGTGCTCGGCTGGAAGGAATTCGAGATGGAGGTCGTCCGCGACAAGGACGACAACTGCATCATCATCTGCTCCATCGAGAACATCGACCCGATGGGCGTGCACACCGGCGACTCGATCACCGTGGCGCCGGCGCTGACGCTGACCGACAAGGAATACCAGATCATGCGCAACGCCGCCTGCGCGGTGCTGCGCGAGATCGGCGTCGAGACCGGCGGCTCCAACGTGCAGTTCGCGGTCAACCCGGCCGACGGCCGGATGATCGTCATCGAGATGAACCCGCGCGTGTCGCGCTCCTCGGCGCTGGCCTCCAAGGCCACCGGCTTCCCGATCGCCAAGGTCGCCGCCCGCCTCGCCGTCGGCTACACGCTGGACGAGCTGGCCAACGACATCACCGGCGGCGCCACGCCGGCCGCCTTCGAACCGACCATCGATTACGTGGTCACCAAGATCCCGCGTTTCGCCTTCGAGAAGTTCCCCGGCGCCGAGCCCAACCTCACCACCGCCATGAAGTCGGTGGGCGAGGTGATGGCCATCGGCCGCACCTTTCAGGAATCGCTGCAGAAGGCGCTGCGCGGCCTCGAAACCGGCCTTTCCGGCCTCAATGAGATCGAGATCGGCGGTGCCGGCATCGACGAGCGTGGTGCCATCCGCGCCGCTCTGGGCGTGCCGACGCCCGACCGGCTGCGCCACGTTGCCGAGGCGATGCGCCGCGGCTTCACGCTGGACGAGATCTACGACATCTCCCACATCGACATGTGGTTCCTGCGCGAGATCAAGGGCATCGTCGATACCGAGGCCAAGATCAGGGCGAATGGCCTGCCGGAGACGGCCGGCTGGCTGACGCGCCTCAAGGCCATGGGCTTCTCCGACGCCCGCCTCGCCGAGCTGGCCCACAAGCCGGTTGAAGAGGTGGCGGCACTGCGTGAAAAGCTGGGCGTCCACCCGGTCTACAAGCGCATCGACACCTGCGCCGCCGAGTTCGCCTCGCCCACCGCCTACATGTATTCCACCTACGAGACGCCGTTTGCCGGCAAACTGGCCGACGAGGCGCGCCCCTCGGACAAGAAGAAGGTGGTCATCCTCGGCGGCGGCCCCAACCGCATCGGCCAGGGTATCGAGTTCGACTATTGCTGCTGCCATGCCTGCTTC
The DNA here is from genome assembly GCA_018262505.1 of Pseudomonadota bacterium. Taxonomy (GTDB): domain Bacteria; phylum Pseudomonadota; class Alphaproteobacteria; order Rhizobiales; family Pleomorphomonadaceae; genus Pleomorphomonas. Next base: position 36,607 of record JAGSYV010000057.1, on the reverse strand, counting down.
GCGCTGAGCGACGTCGGTTATGAGACCATCATGGTCAACTGCAACCCGGAGACCGTCTCCACCGACTACGACACCTCCGATCGCCTCTACTTCGAGCCGCTGACCGGCGAGGACGTGTTGGAGATCCTGCGCGTCGAGCAGCAGAACGGCACGCTGCACGGCGTCATCGTCCAGTTCGGCGGCCAGACGCCGCTGAAGCTCGCCGATACGCTGGAGCGCGCCGGCATTCCGATTCTCGGCACCTCGCCCGACGCCATCGATCTCGCCGAGGACCGCGACCGCTTCAAGCGCCTGCTCGACAAACTCGGCCTCAAGCAGCCCAAGAATGGCATCGCCTACTCGATCGAGCAGGCGCGCCTCGTCGCCAGCGAGCTGAAGTTCCCGCTGGTGGTGCGCCCCTCCTACGTGCTGGGCGGCCGGGCCATGGAGATCATCCGCGACGAAACCGGCTTCGACGCCTACCTGTCCGGCACGCTGCCGGCCCTGGTGCCGGCCGACGTCAAGGCGCAGTACCCCAACGACAAGACCGGCCAGATCAACATGGTGCTCGGCAAGAGCCCGCTGCTGTTCGATCGCTACCTCTCGGACGCCATCGAGGTCGACGTCGACGCCCTTTCCGACGGCAAGGACGTGTTCGTCGCCGGCGTCATGGAGCATATCGAGGAGGCCGGCATCCACTCGGGCGACTCGGCCTGCTCGCTGCCGACCTACTCGCTGCCGGCCGCCACCGTCGAGGAACTGAAGCGCCAGACCCGCCAGCTCGCGCTGGCGCTCAATGTCGTCGGCCTGATGAACGTCCAGTATGCCGTCAAGGACGGCGTCATCTACATCCTGGAAGTGAACCCGCGCGCCTCGCGCACGGTGCCCTTCGTGGCGAAAACCATCGGTAAGCCGGTGGCCAAGATCGCCGCCCGCATCATGGCCGGCGAGACGCTCGCCAGCTTCGCGCTCACCGAGCAGAAGCTCGGCCACGTGGCGGTGAAGGAGGCGGTGTTCCCCTTCGCCCGCTTCCCCGGCGTCGATACCATCCTCGGCCCGGAGATGCGCTCGACCGGCGAGGTGATGGGGCTCGACCGCAACTTCTCGGTGGCCTTTGCCAAGGCGCAGCTCGGCTCGGGCACCAAGGTGCCGACCGCCGGCACGCTGTTCGTCTCGATGCGCGACGCCGACAAGCCACGCATCCTCGATTCGGTGCGCGGCCTCGTCGAACTCGGCTTCAAGGTGATCGCCACCTCCGGCACCCATGCCTATCTGGTCGAGCACGGCATTCCCGCCGTGTTGACCAAGAAGGTGCGCGAGGGCCGGCCGCACTGCGTCGACGCCATCGATAGTCGTTCATTGCGCCGTGCTGCCCTCTTGCAGAAAGTCCCGTATTATACCACCTTGGCGGGGTCGATCGCGGCGGCGCGCGGAATCGGGGCTTGGTCCTCTGGCGTACGCGAAGTCCGCCCGCTGCAATCCTACTTCGCCCCGGCTGGGTAGGACAGAATTGGCGTGTCGCTAGGCATCTGCCCGAGAAGTTGCAGACTTTTCGGAAAAAGCGGATGCGGAAAGGCGGCGTGCCCGTGTCACAGAGCCGACGGTAGGAGCCCGAAAGGGGCTCGACGCCGACGGCACAGGAAACATCGCGGCCCGGTGCCTTTGGCACCGGGCGCTGTGATTTTTTGAAAGGCCTTGAGACCGATGGAAAAGATCCCGATGACCGCCGCTGGGCATGCCGCTCTCGAGAGCGAGCTGCAGCGGCGCAAATCCGAGGAACGGCCTCGCATCATCGCGGCGATCGCGCCGCGTCTCCGAACTCGAGGACATGCTGTCGCGCGCCGAGATCATCGATATTTCCAAGCTCACCGGCAAGACGGTGAAGTTCGGCGCCACGGTGAAGCTGATCGATGAGGACACCGAGGAACACAAGACCTACCAGATCGTCGGCGATGCCGAGGCCGACGTGAAGGGCGGCCGCATCTCCATCTCCTCGCCGATCGCCCGCGCCCTGATCGGCAAGTCGGTGGGCGATTCCGTGGAAGTCACCGCCCCCGGGGGCGCGCGTGGCTACGAGATTCTGGACGTGATGTTCAGGTGAGGTTGAGGTCGCGCCGGTCCTCCGGCGCGACGCCCATTCGGGACTGCGACGCCAAGTGAAAATTGCCGTCATCCTGCCCCGCGGAACGCACTTCGGCCCCGACAGGGCCACCGCGATCGACCTCTGCGCCTACGACTTCGTCCGCTTTTCCCGCTATCGCGACGAGACCGTCGTCATCGGTGAGACCCTGGAGAAGCCTTTCGACGGCGTGCGCTTCATCGGCCTGTCCCGCGCCGGCAAAAGCCAGTCCGCCTTCGCCGATGCGCTCGCCACTGCGGCCGCAAGCGAACGGCCCGATCTGGTGGTGGTCCACCAGCACATCCCCTCGGCCCGGCGCATCGCCGCCCGCTTCGGCGATCGTCCAGTGCTGCTGCACCGGCACAACAACCCCAAGCAGCCAAAAGGTTTCCTCGGCCGCTGGCTCGAGCGACGGAAATACGCGCCTTTTGCCCGGATCATCGTGATCAGCGCCTATTGCCGCGACCGTCTCATCGAAACATTCCCCAGCCTCGAAGCCAAAACCCACGTGGTGCACAACGGCCTCGACCTCGGCGAATGGCCCGCCACTGACGCCAGGCGCCGCGAAGTCCTGTTCGTCGGCCGGGCCGTGCCGGAAAAGGGCGTGCTGGAAGCGGCGCGCGCCGCCGTCTCGGCCCTTATCGAAGCCCCCGACTGGCGTATCCGCTTCATCCTCAGCGGTCTCGATGGCAACGCCGGCTACGCGGCCGAGGTGACCGACGCGCTGCGCCCGCTCGGCACCCGGACCGAGATCCTGCGTGACCAGCCGCATAGCGTCGTGCGCGAGGCCTTCCGGACCGCCGCCATCGCCCTTGTGCCGTCGCGTTTCGAAGAACCGTTCGGCCGCACCGCGATCGAGGCCATGGCCGGCGGCGCGGCGCTGATCTCGTCGCTGCGGGGCGGCCTCCGTGAGATCGCCGACGGCGTGTCGCTGGCCATCGATCCCGACGATCCCGCCTCCATCGCCGAGGCGATCAGCCGCCTCGTCAATGACGAAGCGCTGCGCCATCGCCTTGCCGTAGAGGGTCGAAAAAGAGTGGAGACCGCTTTCACCATCGAGCGGTCGGCTGCCCAACTCGATGACATCTATGCTAGCGTCCACAAGGGGATGGGGGCCTGACTAGATGAGCGAAACGCGGATCGGCATCATGGTCTGCACGGCGGAGCGGCCGCGCATGCTGCAGGATTGCGTCGCATCGCTGCTCGCGCAGCAGCTTGAGGCCGATTGGCAGGTCGAGGTCTGTGTCGTCGAGAATGACGCGACACCGAACTCGCGCGGCGTCGTCGAAAACGTGCCGGCCGCTTCGCCGGTCAAGGTCCGCTACTACCAGGAGCCGCGCCGCGGCATACCGTTTGCCCGCAACAAGACGCTCGAGGTCGGTCTTGCCAACGGCTACGACTGGATCGTGCTGATCGACGACGACGAGCGCGCCGATCCTACTTGGCTCGCCGCGCTGATGCGGACGGCCATCGAGCACGGCGCCGACGTGGTGTCCGGCCCGGTGCGCCGCAGCTATGAGGCGCCGCCGCCCAAGTGGTGGAAGCTCCTGAAGCCGATCGTCGGCCCGGCCGGCATGCCGCTCAACGAGGCGCCGACCAACAACACGCTCTTGAGTGCCAAGCTGATCCGCCCCGATGGTGCCGGCTTGCGCTTTGCCGAGGCGCTGACCTTCGGCTACGAGGATATCGACTTCTTCTCTCGCGCCCACAAACTCGGCTACCGCATCGTCTGGTCGCCCGACGCCTTCGTCGAGGAGACCATCCCGGCGAGCCGCGTGCAGCCGGAACGGCTGATCGCCCGCGTGCAGTCCACCGCCGCCGCCCAGGTGCTCGCCGCCAAGATCCGGCGCGGCGCCCCGCGCACTTTCGCGAAATTCGCCCTCAAGGGCATCCGCCGCCTGATCGGCGGTGCCTTGACCGTCGCCCTGTTCTGGCCGGGCAAGCGCCTGGGCTTGGAGAAGGCGACCCACAGCTATTATCGCGGCCGGCTGCGGCTGGCCCGTGGCCTCGGCATCTTCCGGGGCCTCTTCACGATCCTTCCCAACTATTACAGCACCCTGGATGGCAACTGATGGTCCCTGAAGGCGAAGCACTGCGGGTGGTCCACGTCCACCTCGGGATCAAGGGCGGCGCCGAGCGCTTCTTCGTCAGCCTCGTCAACGCGTTGGCCGAGCGGGGCGTCGAGCAGAAGGCCCTGATCTTTCCCGACCGGGTCTGGAAGAAGGACATCGAGGCGGTCTGCGGCATCGAGGAGATGGGGTTCAGCCGCTCCCACATCGCCCGCTTCTTCACCAACCGGCGCATCGCCAGGATCAACCGCGCCTTCCGCCCGCATGCCATGATGTCGTGGATGCCGCAGGCGACGCGCTGGATCCCCAATGATCCCAATATCCTGACGGCCGCCCGCCTCGGCGACTATCCCGAGCGGCTCGACTATTTCGTCAACTGCGACTACCTCGTCTGCAATACGCCGGACATCGCCCGCGCCGCCGCCGGCATCGGCTGGGATATCAATCGTACCCGCGTCATCTCCAACTTCACCGATGTGCGCAAGGGAACGCCGATCGACCGCGCCAAGCTCGACACGCCGGAAGGCGCCTTCGTCGTTCTCGGCATGGGCCGCTTCGTCGACCGCAAGGGCTTCGATACGTTGATCCGGGCGGTCGCACCCCTGCCGGATGCCGTGCTCTGGCTGGTTGGCGAAGGCCCGGAGGAAGACAAGCTGCGCCGGCTCGCCGCCGATCTCGGCTGCGCCGACCGCGTGCGCTTTCTCGGCTGGAGCATGGACCCCGGCCCCTATCTCGCCGCCGCCGATGCGCTCTCCATCCCCTCGCGCCACGAGCCGCTCGGCAACGTGGTGCTCGAAGCCTGGGCGGCCGGCAAGCCGGTGGTCGCCACGGCCAGCGAAGGCCCGAGCTGGCTGATCCAGGATGACGTCAACGGCCTGCTCGCCCCGATCGACGATCACGCCGCCGTCTCGGCCGCGCTTGGCCGGCTGATCGCCGACCCCACCCTCGGCCCTCGCCTGGTGGAAGCGGCCAGCGCCAAGCTGGAAGCGAGCCATTCCCGAAGAGCCATCGCCGACGCCTACCTGGCGTTTCTGTCGTCTAGAGCACCCGCCGATCAGGTTGAATCAACCTGATCGAAAAGCGGCTGCTCCAGGCGGGAAAAGACGGGAAACAAGACCGCGTAACGGGCGAGGAGCCGGCGGCAAACCTGCCATGCTTACCTAACCGACGATAATTTCGAGCAAAACGCTCCCGTCCTCTTCCTTTCGGCAGTCAACTGTGGAAGTTTCAGCCACGCTGACATCCGGAGATGGGGAGCTTTCCCACGTTTCTGAATGTGGCTCTATGCGGCGCTTCGGGGGGAGCTGATCCGTGAAGTCATCGAGGAAATGGCTGGCCCATGCGCCGGCCGCTTTTGCCGTATCCCTGCTGCCGGGCTGCCGCGTTCCGAACGCCGGTTCCGGCGACCGGCGCTGCAAGGGACCGTTTGCAAAGGTCTACGAGTCCACCGAGGGTGCGCAGCTCGACAAGCCTCACCAGGCCGTCCCCCAGGCGACCGTTGACGTCATCGTCTTCGCGCAAGGTGATGGAGCAGGCCAGCGAGTCGGCGCGCGAGATACCCTACGACGTCCACTGCCATACGAAGTGCCTGGGCTGCTCCGCAGTTATACATTCGCAGGCAAGACAGGCCCGAGGGTAGATATACCACGGCGAAGCGAGCCCTGAAATGAGACATCTCCCAATATTCACGAATACGATGCAGAAGCTGAAGACAAGATTCCTTTGGGAGACCACCTCTCCTGAATTATTTTGCCAAAGAATGCAGTTTTATACTTTCATAAGTCGGGCCTGGAAAATACGGATTGAAGCGCAAGACGGATACCTGATCGCGACCGACACCCGGAGCGCAAAGATCCATTATGCCTTTCCAAGACGCACGCCCTTTTACAAATCGAGTATAAGCGGGCGCCTCAAAAGTCTCCTGAAAGACTACATGTTGGAAAACATGGAAATACCGCCGAATGCCACGATTATCGATTGCGGCGCCAATATCGGCGAGGTCGGCATGGGCCTCCGGCTAAAATCGAAAACCTTGAACTATCACGCCTTTGAGCCGAGCGAACCGGAACATCGGTTGTGTCAGCTCAACAATCCCTTGGGAACCTGCACAAAGGCGGCGCTTTGGAAAAAGACCGAAATTCTGACGTTCTACAGCAAGAAGAAAAGCGCCGATTCCTCGGCAATCGAGATGGATGGGTTCGACACCATCGTGACGGTCGATGCGATCACGCTGGATGATTACTGCCGGCAGAAGAACATCGACGATGTGTTCCTGCTAAAGCTGGAGGCGGAAGGTGCGGAACCGGAAGTGCTGGAGGGGGCCAAGGGCATTCTGCCAAAAATCCATTATATAACAGCGGACTGTGGCTTCGAGCGAGGCAAGGAAAGGGCCAGCACAGCGCCAGACGTGGTCAATTTGCTGTTGCGGAATGGCTTCGAGATGGTCGGAATGCGGCCGGAGCGGACAACCATCCTCTTCCGGAACGTGGCCCTGACGGCGAATTGAGCACCCAATTCCCGATCTCCGACATGCAAACCGGGAGCCTTTGACAGATTGGCCTTCGACTATGCCGGCATTTCCCAGGTCGAAATCCCGTCCTTGATGACTTTTTGAATGCCCCGCGTGTCGCGCCACTCGCATCCGATATCCCGGATCACCGGCCCACCGTCTTGGGAGTAGATATAGTTGCGAAACGGCTTGACGAACCTTTCGAGTTCCAGGTTCACCGACGAGTAAAACTGCTTCTCCGGATCATGACCCGGATCCATGAGGGCCGCGGCGACGCGAGCGAATTCGCCCCTCAATATGGAGGGAGAGGTGGTGAACTGGGGCGTGGCCTTATAAAACGGCAGCTTCAGTCCCAGTATCCTGAAATAGTCCTTCTTCTCGTGGAAGTGCCCCTTCTTTCGGAAATCCCAATTCTGATTTCTATGAAACGACACCTGCTGAATGCGCGGGTCTTCAAAGGGACGGAATATTTCGTCCGTCACATCGGAATTGGCCACCCAATCGTCTTCCATGTGGAAGACGTAATCCGCCTCTGTGGCCGACCACAGCCGCTTTACGGCCGCGCCGAAGCAAGGCGTCTCGGGCTCGAAGATGGTCGCAGCCGGAAACCGGTCGCGCACGAGAGAAACCACCGCGAGATGGTTTTCCTCGGAACCGAAAATGGGGTCCAGATTCACGAACACGCGGTCCGGCTTGCAATGCGAGAAAATGCGATCGGAAAAGCTCTCAAGCGTTATGGCCAGAAGATCCGGACGGCGGGAAGCGGTCACGCAGAGATCAAACAAAGCCATAATGCGTCCATAGGTTGAAATTTGCAGCTCTTCTGTATTTTTCTAGGTACAAACGTTTCCCCGCACAACAAAAAAGCATGGGCGCCCACGAGCCACCGACTGTGGAACAGGCCGACACAACGGAATGCCAAGGCAACGGCGGATCGACGATAGGCGGATCGGGGGGTGGCAGCGCGCCCGCTTCTCAGGAAAGCCGCAGCTTCCGCCTTTCCTCCCAGGTCATGGCGATCCTGAGCGCCCGGCCGGCGCTGAGGCTGACGGCAATGACGAAGCCTTCGGCGCCGACGGCGAACAGGCGGCGGATGAAATAGTTCTTGACGAAAAACCAGATGGGATCGGCGATCAGCCTGGAGATCCCGGGGTTGCGCCCCTTCTGCGCCCAATCGCGGGCCGACAGTTCGCTGTAGCTGCGGATCTTATCCCACATGTGAGCAAAGGATTTCATGGAGATATGGGCGACATCGCCCTTCAGCGTTGCCGGCTTGCCGCCATCGCGGATCTCCACCTTGTCGTGGACGGCGCTCGACTTGAAGCCGGCCCGCCGCCGGTCATACAGGCGGGGCGTGACGTTGGTCGGGTTAAAGAGACCGGGTTGAAGGCTGGGTGCCAAGCGGCTGACATGGCGGATCCTGAGCGAATAGGCGGCGGCACGCCCCTCCTCCGGCTCTGCGAACACCGAACGGATCGATGCCTTCACCTCGTCGAGCAGCACTTCGTCGGCATCGAGGTTGAGCACCCAGTCGTGCCGGCAGAGGCTTTCGGCGTAGACCTTCTGCTCGCCGAAGCCGGTCCAGTCGCGATGGTAGACGCGTGTCGTATGGCGACGGGCGATATCGAGGGTGCCGTCGGTCGAGCCGCTGTCGACGATCACCAGGTCATCCGTCAATCCGTCCAAGGCCTCCAGCACCAGACCCAGCCGATCGGCCTCGTCCTTGCAGATCACGAAGACGGACAGTGGTAGGGGTGACATGGGGGGGTCCTCGATTGGCGCGACACCGTCTGTCCTAGCACGCGCCGGAAGCCGACGGAACTGGCCGGTTGAGGGCGGTCGGCGGCGCTTTTTTCTGAAAGCTCAATGCTGTAAGTCAATGTGCAATCGTAAGGCACGCGGCCACCCGCCGAGGAGGATCGGATGCACTTGATGCTGACGCAGTGTTTCCCTCCGAAGATCGGAGGGATCGAGAACATGATGGGCGGGCTGGCAGAGACGATCGCAGCTTCGGGTGCCGAGTTGCTGGTGCTGGCCGACGGCGAGCCCGATCCGTCGGCGATGCCCGGCTACCAGATCCGCCGCTATCGCGGCTTCAAGCCGCTCCGTCGCTGGTTGAAAGCCAAGGCCGCCGAGCGAGTGGTCCGCGCCGGCAGGGTCGATGCGGTCTTTGCCGATAGCTGGAAAAGCCTGGAGCGCTTCCAGCCCTCGGGCCAGCCCGTCATCTGCCTCGCCCATGGCATGGAGTTCCCGCCGCATCCATCGGAGGCCAAGACCGCTCGTATTCGCGCCGCGCTGGCCAAGGCGACGCGGGTGATCGCCAATTCTCATTACACGGCTTCGCTGGCGGCGCCCTATGTCGATGCCGGGCGCTTGACGGTGGTGACGCCGCCGGTCCAGCCACAGCCGGCCGCCGATCCTACCGCCATCGCCGAGATCGCGCGGAAGTTCGGCACCGGCCTCACCATCGCCTCCCTGTGCCGCCTCGAACCGCGCAAGGGCATCGACCGGCTGATCGATGCCATGTCGGCACACCCGATACTGGCGGCCGCGCGGCTGTTGATCGCCGGCGATGGTGCCGATCGACCGCGCCTCGAAGAGATGGCGCGGTCGTCGCCGGCCGCCGCGAACATCCATTTTCTCGGGCGCATCGACGAGCGCCAAAAGGCGGCGCTCCTCACCTTCTGCGACGTGTTCGCCATGCCGAGCCGGCGCGAAGGGGCATCGGTCGAAGGCTTCGGCATCGTCTATCTGGAAGCCGGCTGGTACGGCAAACCCTCGCTGGGCGGCACCGACGGCGGCGCGGCCGACGCCATCAAGGACGGCGAGACCGGCCTGCTCTGCGACGGCGCCGACGGGCAAGCGGTGGCTTCGGCACTGACGCGCCTGCTGTCCGACGCCGATCTCCGCACCCGCCTCGGCGCGGCGGCGCAAGACCACGCCCTCGCGCAGACCTGGGCGCGGAAGCTCGGCGAGTACCTGCCTTCGTCGTCCCCAAATGCCGTGGATTTGCCGGTGCCGACCGGCCTATAAGACAGCATGTCCAGCCCAGTTCAAAATGCTCCCCGCATCCTGCAACTTCTCCCCGCGCTTGGCGACGGCGGGGTCGAGCGCTCCACCGTGGAGATGGTCGGCTACCTGCGCGGCAAGGGCATCGTCAACTTCGTGGCGAGCGGCGGCGGCGACCTGGTAACGGCCGTCGAGGCCGGCGGCGCCACGCATTTCGTCCTTCCGGTCGGCCGCAAATCCCCCTGGTCTATCATCGGCAACGCCTTTGCCGTGGCAAAGCTGATCGATCGCGAGGCGATCGACATCGTCCACGCCCGCAGCCGGGCACCGGCCTGGGCCGGATGGCTGGCGACACGGCTTGCCCACCGTCGCTGCCGCTTCCTCACCACCTTTCACGGCGTCTATGGCCACAGCAACGCGCTGAAGCGGTTCTACAATCGCGTCATGTTGCGCGGTCCCCTGGTGGTCGCCAACTCCCAGTTCATCCGCGATCATATCGAGACCGTCTACGGCTATCCCAAGGGTCGCATCGTGGTGGCGGCACGCGGCATCCAGCCGGACCTGTTCGATCCGGCGAGTGTCAGCGCCGAGCAACGGGCGGCCATCCGGCACGAATTCGGCGTGGGCGATGGCGAGCCGATGCTGATCATGGTCAGCCGCATCACCGGCTGGAAGGGCCACGCCGTGCTGGTCGACGCGCTCGCCCGCCTCGCCGACCACCCCTGGCGCCTGGTGCTGGTCGGCAGCGGCAACGAGCGGACCATCGCCAATCTCAAGGCGCGTATCGACGGCCACAGCCTTGCCGAGCGGATCGTTCTCGCCGGCAGCCGGCGTGACGTGCCGGCCCTGCTTGCCTCCGCCGACCTCGCCTTCTCCGCCTCCACCGAGCCGGAGGCCTTCGGCCGCGCCGCCATCGAGGCCGAGGCGATGGAAACGCCGGTGATCGCCACTGACCACGGCGGCAGCCGCGAGACCGTGCTGCCCGGCCGCACCGGCTGGCTGGTGACGCCCGGCGACGCCGAGGCCATGGCGCGCGCCATCGGCGAAGCGTTGGCCTCTCCCTCGCGGCTCAAGGAGATGGGGCGGTCCGGCCGCGCCTTCGTGCTTGAGAACTACACCACGACGCGCATGCTGGAACAGGAATTCTCCGCCTACCGCCGCCTGATGGACACCGCGCCATGACCCTGCCCTCGGTCTGGATCCTCACCGATGGCAAGGCGGGCGACGAGCAACCGCTGACTGGCATCGCCGAGGCGATGGGCGTCACGCCGGAGGTCCGCCGCGTCCACCCGCGCGCGCCTTTCACCTGGCTGATGCCCTGGGGACCGATCGACTGGCGCGACCGGCCGGACCAGCCCGGCTCGCCGCTCGCCCCGCCCTACCCGGACATCTGCCTGGCCACCGGGCGACGGGCCGTCGCCTATCTCCGGCATCTGAAGCACCTGTCGCCGGCCACCTGCACGGTGCTGTTCAAGGACCCGAGGACGCACCGCCACGGTGCCGACCTCATCATCGTCCAGGCGCACGACAAACTGCGCGGTCCGTCGGTCAAGGTGGTGACGACGGCGCCCAACCGCCTGCCGCCGGCCCGGCTCGACGCAATCCGCGCCAATCCGCCGGCCGATCTCGCGGCCCTGCCGCCGCCGCGCCTCGCCGTGCTGGTGGGCGGCGACAGCCGCCACCATCGCTTCACGCCGGATGACATCACCGGATTCATCACCGGGCTCAAGGAACGGCTGACTACCGGCGCCTCGCTGATGATCACCGCCTCCAGGCGCACGCCGCCGGTGCTGGCAGGCGCGCTCAGGTCACTCGCCGAGCAGAATGACCGCGTCGTCTTCTGGAATGGCCAAGGCGCCAATCCGCTGGCCGCCTACATGGCGCTGGCCGACGAACTGATCGTCACCGCCGATTCCACCAACATGATCGGCGAAGCCGCCACCACCGGCCGGCCGATCCAGATCTTCCACCCCTCTGGCGGTCACCCAAAGATCGACACGTTCATCGCTCTTCTCAGTCAGCAAGCGCACGTCGGCCGCTTCCCTGTGGCGCCGGCCAGCGGCACCTACCCGCCAATCAACTCGACGAGCGATGTTGCTGACGCCGTATTGGCCGCGTGGCAGCGGCTAAGCGAGGGAAAACGCTAATCAGCCCGCCACCGCCTCGATGGTCGGCTTTTCGTCCTTGAACTGCAGCGCCCGGAGATGGGCGTAGAGCCCGCCTTCGGCCATCAGCTGCGCGTGGTTGCCGGATTGCACCACCTCGCCTCTATCCATGACGTAGATGACGTCGGCATCGCGCACGGTGGCAAGGCGATGAGCGATAACGAAGGTCGTCCGCCCCTTCATCAGCCGGCCCAGCGCTTCCTGAATATCGCGTTCGGCCTGGGCGTCAAGCGCCGAGGTCGCCTCGTCGAGCAGCAGGATCGGCGCCTGCCTGAGGATGGCGCGAGCAATGGCGATGCGCTGGCGCTGCCCACCGGACAGATTGCCGCCGCCCTCGCCGACCCGCGATTGGAAACCGTCGGGCATCGCCATGATGAACTCGTAGGCGTTGGCGTCGCGCGCCGCCGCCTCGATCTCGGCGGGTGTGGCGTCCGGTCGGCCGTCGGCGATGTTGGCCGCCACCGTACCATCGAACAGGAAGGTGTCCTGCGTCACCAGCGCGATGTGCCGGCGCAGCGATTCCACGGTGAAGCGGCGGATATCGGTGCCGTTGATCAGTATCGCGCCGCCCTTGGGATCGTAGAAGCGCTCGACCAGCGCGAACACCGTCGACTTGCCGGCACCGGAGGGACCGACCAGCGCCACCACCGAATTGGCCGGCGCCGTCAGGCTGAGCTCCCGCAGCACCGGCGCCTCGCCATAGGCGAAATCGACGCGGTCGAAGCTAACGATGGCCGCGTCGAACTCGGCCTCGATAGCGTCCGGAGCCGACTGCAGCTCAGGAACGAGATCGAGCACCTCGTACATCATGCGCACGCCGACCAGCGATCTCTCGAGGTCGAGGTTGAAGCGGGCCAGCCGTTTCGCTGGCTCGTAGGCCATTATCAGCGCCGCGATAAAGGAGAAGAAGGAACCGGGATCGGCGTTGTAGTGGACGATCTGGTAGCCACCGAACAGCACCACGAAAGCGATGGCAAAACCGCCCAGCGTCTCCATCAACGGGCTCGAACGAGCACCCAGCGTGGCCATGCGGTTGGCAAGCCGCTCCGAGTTGATCGTGGCCGCATCGAAACTCCGGCGCAACCGATCTTCGAGGCCAAAGGACTTGACGACGCGAATGCCCTGGACACTCTCCTGCACGATGGTGACGATCTGGGCTGAGGTCATCACCTCCTTGCGCGCCGCAGAACGCACCTTCCTGAGCAGGTGGGTGATACCAAAGACGGCTGGGGGAGCAATCACCAGCGACAGCAGCGACATCATCGGGTTTTGCCACACCATGACGCTCACCAGCGACACCAGAGTGAACAAGTCGCGGCCAAGGCTCATCACGATGAGATCGATCGCCGATCGGGCCGCGCCAGCGTTCTGCGAAATGCGCACCATGATGTCGCCGAGAGTATGCCGCTGGAAGAAGGCGATATCCTGCTTCAACATCGCCCCATAGAGCTGCCGTTGCAGGTGGGCGACCATGCTGTTGCCAATCTTGGTCAGCGTTACCGACGAAAAATAGGTCGCAAAGCCCTTGACGAGATAGATGCCGACGATGAGGCCGGCGATGGTCAACACCAGTCCCTGGCTCTTCTCAATGAAGATTTTGTTGACGATGTCCTTGAGGATATAGACGCTACCGGCCGTCGCAGCCGAGGCGATGAGCATCATCGCAACCGCGTAGGCGTAACGCCAAGCATAGGGGCGAAAATTGGCCCGGAAAAGGCGCACCAGCGGCCCGAGCTTCTGCTCCGTTCCGACGAAACCTTCGAGCCGGCCCTTCAGGAAGTTCAAGTGCATACTCCACGTCCAACCGGTCCCGCCGGCCAAAGCGACAGATAAGCGGCGGTCCCAAAATCCGCGCGACTTTTCGCACAAAAGGCCGCCTAAAAATAGACCGCAGGGAAATGCTACGCCCGGCGGCGCCTGTCAACAGCGCGACGAACGCTTACGTCAAGGCGGGAAAAGGCTGCGATCCGGGCGCCAAGGCGGGATTCAGACGATCACCGGCTCGTTCTTGACCTGCCGCAGCGTCAGGCTGGTGCGCACCTGGCCGACGTTGGGCGTCGCCGTCAGCTGCTCGATCACGAAGTTCTGACAGGTCTTGAGGTCGGGGGCGACGCATTTCAGGATGAAGTCGATTTCGCCCGACTGCATCCAGCTCTCGCGCACCAGCGGCCAGTTCTTCACCCGCGCCTCGAAGGCCAGGATTTCCGCTTCCGACTGGGAGGTCAGCGAAATGAAGGCGAACAACGTCACGTCGAAGCCCAGCGTCTTCTCGTCGATCAGCGCCCGATAGCCCTGGATGACACCGGCTTCCTCTAGCGCCCTGACGCGCCTCAGGCACGGCGGTGCCGAGATGCCGACGCGGCTCGCCAACTCGACATTGGTCATCCGCCCGTCGCCCTGCAACTCGCGCAGGATCTTCCAGTCGATGGCGTCGAGACGGGCCTTCATGTCACATCCTCCGGAGCCGGCGGCTCGCGTTTCGGCCCGGAACATACCGTTCCGGTCGTCGCGACGAAAGCATCTTTCGGCGACACGAACACATATTATAACCCGGTCAACCGTTACAAAAGCCATTCGGCAGGGGACGACGAACCGCACCAAGGCCCGCCGAGGCCGCGCCGCCTTGAAACCGCTCCGTCGGGCACCTACCATTCAACCGATTCCAGACGCCGCCGGCCGGCGTCCAGCCGGAACCGCATCGCGGCCGGCGAACGCAACGAGACGAGCATGACGCACACCCATACCAAGGCCCTCATCATCGGTTCCGGCCCGGCCGGCTACACCGCCGCCATCTATGCCGCCCGCGCCATGCTGGAGCCGATCCTGATCGCCGGCCTGCAGCAGGGCGGCCAGCTCACCATCACCACCGATGTCGAGAACTACCCCGGCTTTGCCGACGCCATCCAGGGCCCCTGGCTGATGGAGCAGATGCGCAGCCAGGCCGAGCACATGGGGACCCGCCTCGTCTCCGACATCGTCACCTCGGTCGACCTCAGCAAGCGGCCGTTCCAGCTCACCTGCGATTCCGGCGACACCTATTCCACCGACGCGCTGATCATCGCCACCGGCGCCCAGGCGCGCTGGCTCGGCCTGCCGTCCGAGCACAAGTTCCAGGGCTTCGGCGTGTCGGCCTGCGCCACCTGCGACGGCTTCTTCTATCGCGGCAAGCATGTGGTGGTGGTCGGCGGTGGCAACACCGCCGTCGAGGAAGCGCTCTATCTCACCCACCACGCCGACAAGGTGACGGTGGTGCACCGCCGCGAGGCCTTCCGCGCCGAGCGGGTGATGCAGCACCGCCTGTTCAACCATCCCAAGATCGAGGTGATCTGGAACAGCGTCGTCGACGAGGTGCTGGGCAAGGAGGGCTTCCCCCCCTCGGTTACCGGCGTCCGCCTCAGGAACATGGTCACCGGCGACACGCGCGACGTTGCCACCGACGGCGTGTTCGTCGCCATCGGCCATGCCCCGGCCACCTCGCTGTTCACCGGTCAGGTTCGCCTCAAGTCGTCGGGTTATATCTGGACGGCGCCCGATTCGACGGCGACGTCGGTGCCCGGCGTGTTCGCCGCCGGCGACGTCACTGACGAGCACTTCCGCCAGGCGGTGACGGCGGCGGGCATGGGCTGCATGGCGGCGCTGGAGGCCGAACGCTACATCGGCGCCTTGGAAACTGATACAAAGGTTGCGTAAGCAACTGGCGCAACGGCGCAATTCAGGGCTTGCGCCGGAACGAGGAAGCGTTGAACCTAGAGCATCAACCCGAAAAGTTGCAGACTTTTCGGATCAGCGGATGCGGCCGAGGCACAGCATGTACCCGAAAAGTTTTCACACTTTTCGGATAAAAGGATGCAATAGGAAGAAATCACGAGCCTCTTCGAAAAGTTGCCAAACTTTTCGGACAAGCGGATGGGACAAAACAAGGAGCGGCAAGACCGGCCCCGTCGTCTGGTTCTTGCTCCGACGAGAGAGCGGTGGCCGAGATCGGCCGTCAGCAGCGATGGGGGCGGCAAAGGGGGACGCGATGGATTGGGACAAGCTCAGAATATTCCATGCCGCCGCCCATGCCGGTAGTTTTACCCATGCCGGCGACACGCTGAACATGAGCCAGTCCGCCGTCAGCCGTCAGGTCAGCGCCCTTGAGCAGGATCTCGGCGTGCCGCTGTTCCACCGCCACGCCCGTGGCCTCATTCTCACTGAACAGGGCGAGCTGCTCTATCGCGCCGCCCATGACGTATTGCTGAAGCTCGAGGACGTGCAGGGCCGGCTGACCGACAGCCGCGAGCGCCCCTCCGGGTCGCTGCGCGTCACCACCACCGTCGGTATCGGCTCCACCTGGCTGACCTCGCGCGTCGACGAATTCGTCGACCTCTACCCCGATGTGCAACTGCAGCTGATTCTCAATGATGATGAACTCGACCTCGCCATGCGGCAGGCCGACGTCGCCATCCGCCTGCGCCAGCCGACCCAGCCCGACCTGATCCAGCGCAAGCTGTTCACGGTGCACTTCCACCTGTTCGCCTCGCCGGCCTACATCAAACGTTTCGGCAGCCCCAAGACCATCGAGGATATCGACCAGCACCGGATCATCACCTTCGGCGTCGCCGCGCCCAATTACCTGCGCGACATGAACTGGCTGGAAAGCGTCGGCCGGCCCTATGACAATCCGCGCCTGCCGGTGTTGCGCGTCAACAACCTTGTCGCCATCAAGCATTCGGTGCAGCGCGGTGTCGGCATCGCCCTTCTTCCCGACTATATCGTCGAGGAGGACTCCGGCTTGCAGCAGCTGATCCCCGAGGTCGATCTCCTGTCCTACGACACCTATTTCGTCTACCCCGACGAACTCCGAAACTCGGCGCGCGTCCACGCCTTCCGCGACTTCCTGGTGTCCAAGGCCCAGCGCTGGTCATATTAACCTGGCAAACATCGCCAACGTATCATTGTGCATCCCGCGCAGGACTCGCGTTTTCCCTTAACGGAAAACACCGATGATCCGCGAAAGCGAATCTTCAGCTGTTCCCCTCTGGAAGGTGCGGGTCGTCCCTGCGAACCGCATTCCAAAACTAATAGCCAGGCTTCGTGCCTGGCTTTTTTTTGACCTTCGTCCCGAAAGTGTCAGGCACTGGCAGACGACACCGCCGGCCAGGCTTCCAGGATTTGGCGGGTTGCGGCATCGGCCGGAAAGAAGGCCTCGATCGCGATCTCGGAAAGCAGGATGTCACGCGGCGTGCCAAAGACGGTGGTCGTCGAAATCAGCGACAGCTCGCCGCGCTGCGTCTTCAGGCGCAAAGGAACGAGAACGGCGCCATGCTCGGCTGACGCCTCGTGCCGCGCGGTGTCGCTGGGGTAGCCAGCGAGTTCCACCAGAAGCCCGCTCAGCGCCTCGTCCTGCGTGGTGGCAATCTGGCGTCGCAGACGCTCGAGAAGATGGACCCGCCATTCCGGAGGGTTGGCGATCCGCGGCGCCAGCCCCCTCGGATGAAGGCTGAGCCGCAGCACGTTGGCGGGAGGGGCGAGCAGATCCCGGTCTTCGACCTCGATGAGCAAGGGAGCCAGGGCGGCGTTGGCCGCTAGGAGGTTCCAGTGACGGTCGATGGCAAGCGCCGGGAACGGTTCATGCCCTTTCAGCAGTCTGTCGACCGCCTCGCGGGCACCGCTCATCATCGGATCGTCCAGTCGCCGTTCCGGGTAGACGGGGGCAAACCCCGCCGCGAGAAGCGCGGCGTTGCGCTCCCGCAGCGGGATGTCCAGGCATTCGGCGAGATGGAGCAGCATGTCCCGGCTGGGCGTGGCGCGACCGCTTTCGATGAAGCTCAGGTGCCGCTGCGAGATATTCGCCTCGAGCGCGCAGTCGAGCTGGCTGAGCCGGCGCCGCTGCCGCCAGCTGCGCAGGAAATCGCTCGCCCTCGGAACAGTTTCTTCCATCGTCCCCCTCCGTCAGTCCGAGCCGCCGGCCGGAATCTTGTCCAGGAAACCCGCGACCGCCTTGATCCGATGGTCGTCGAGAAGAACGAAGTCCGTGCCGACGATCATATCGGGCTCACTTTCCGGGCCAAGCGTCCAGGAAAAGCGCACCCGGTCGCCATAGCCGTCGGCGTTCCCCGACAACGCAAAGCGGAAGCCCGGAAACCGCTCATGGACGGCACCGATCAGCGCCCCCACCTCGCCTCGCCCTTTGCCGCCCATCATGGGATCGACATATTCGGCGTCTTCGGTCCAGTGCGCCGCCAGCAGCGCATTTCGCCGCGACGGATCCTTCTCGTTCCAGGCGGCGATATAGCGGGCTGCGATCTCAGTTGCATGGGTCATCATTGCCTCCAACGATCAGTCTTTTTGCGTCTACGCAATTCCCAACGCAAAACCGCAAACCACTTTTGCTGGAATTGCTCGGATGCGTCGTTCGCAGAGGCAAGACTGAGGGCAGCCCGTCGCGGCTTCAATTACCTCGGAGGTAATTGAGCGGACCGCCCTGACGGACGAGGCTTGCTGCGAGCCCCGGACAACCCGTGCGGCGCATTGATCGACGACGGATGGAGAAAGCGCATGGCCGCCTTCGCAGTGGCACGGCTGACCGACGTGAAGATGGGACCGGAGATCGTGACCTACCTCACACGCATCGATGCGACCCTCGCCCCCTTCGAGGGCAGGTTCATCATTCACGGCGGTCCGAAGATCGAGTTGGAGGGCTCGTGGCCCGACGATCTGATCGTGATCGCCTTCCCGGACCTCGCGACGGCACGGGCCTGGTACGACTCGCCCGCCTATCGCGCGATCCTGCCGCTCAGGACGGGCAATTCGTCCGGTGTCGCCATCCTGATCGACGGCGTCGATCCCGACCACAAGGCCACTGACATCCTGTCTTGAAAAGGGTCAGCCAACGTTCTCCAGCGGCCGAGCCCTGGCTTAGAGCATCATCCGACCGGAGTGAAACGAGGATCGACAAGATGATGCTTCCAAAAGAAAAGCTTAGAGCGCCGATCTGATTCAATCAGATCGAACAGCGCTCTAACGCCAGAACACCGGCCCATCGCCTTCGTTTACGACGCCGTCGGTGCGACAACCGGCAAGGCCAGAGGTCCCGGGAGTGGATCGACCTACTCGGAAAGTGCGCTCAGTTGCTGCCCTTCCAGATCTTCTCGGCATAGGGCGTAACCGTATCCACGACCCCGCCGAGGCCGTTTTCGAGCAGAAAAGCGAAGGCACTTTCGATGAGCGGCAAAGCTGCCAGGACGATGGCCAGCCCCGAGAGTCCCAGCAGCAGGAGGATTACAAGGGCCGCGATGAGCAGGCCTCTGTTCTGAAGTATGGGCCTCAGAACCGACGAGATGTCGTGTTCTTCACCGCGGTATTTGCCATTCCGTTGAGCGCGATTGAGCAACGCGCCGATTCCTCCGAAACGATCGTCTCGATCCGAGGAATGCTCGTGAGGGAAGCGGTGTTTCTGAGAAACCCGGCCCTTGGTTTGCTTGAAAAGATCTTCCAAATTCACGTGGTGCTCCTGAAGTTGCCGCCGATTGGGTATCAGCGTGCCGCGTTGGCGCTGCCCTGAGGCCAGAACAGCATCAGCTTGGCCAGCGAACGCTTGAGGACCAGGACATAGGCAATGTGAACACCGATCAAGATCATGAGAAGATTGGCCAGCGTCTCATGAATCTCGCCAAGCAACCCGCCGTCTTCTCTCTCGCGCTCGCCTCCCTCCTCATCGCCTTCACCGTCGTCGGCCAAGGCAGGCGTGACCATCTCGCTCTGGGCGATCCCCAGCGTCTGCCCCTGGTCGAGGGCCACACCGGTGCCGACGGTGCCGATGAGGGACAGGAGTATTCCGAGAACCAGACTCTTGCTGACCGCGCGATGTGTCAGAGCATCGGCCAGGGTCATTCCGCCAAATCGTGGCAGATGGCGCGACAGCCTGCTCTGGCGCCCGCCGAACAGCTGCGACAGCAACCACGCCAGAAGAACGGCCAGAAGACCATATCCGACCCAGAAGTGGATATCGCCCTCCTCAGCCGACAGGTAGGCGATCGGCACCAGAAGCACGAACAAGGCATGGTATTTTCGGATGCGAAGTATCACCGGCATATCGAGCTCGCAGGTCGAGTTGTTTCAGATCGTGATGGCACAATCGGCTTCGTCAGCCGTTGTGACGCTGCCCGACGCCATCGCGCAGTCGGCGTTCAAGACGCGGCAAGGGCGCGTCTGGCATGTCCATTCAATCCCCCAATCGCGCCGCATGGCGGGTTACCACACGAATTCCCGACATGATTGCGCCGAGCGATGATCTCGCCCGCCATCATCGGACAGAAGACCATGTGAAGCTGACAGTCACCTGAATGGCTTTGGGTTTTCGTCAGGCTGTTGGTGAGAAGAGCAGCGCTCCAGCAGCTTGGGCGATCCTGACCTGACGCCATGCGGACCGTTTCAGGATTTAGCGCCGCGAAACCGGCCCGTCGCTCTCGCCCGGCACCAGCGACAGGGGCACCCGGCACTGCACGACGCCCGGCGACACATCCGAGGCCGTCATGGGGATCTGCGCCAGCATGGCGCGGGCCGCGGCCATGCCGAGGTCCTGCAGCGACAGGTGGAAGCAGGTGACCTGCGGCGTCAGGAAGCGCACCGAGTCCTCGCCACGAAAGCCGATAACCGACAGATCGCGACCGGGCTTGAGACCCCTTTCGGCGAGGCGCCGGTAGATGCCGATGGCCGTCACCTCGTAGAACAGGATGATCGCCGTGGCGGGGGCGGGCCGGTCAAGCAGACCGTCAACGACGCTGTCGCCGTCGTCTTCCCGACGGCGGGTCGGGAACATCAGCGTTTCGTCGACTTCCAGGCCGTGCCGGACGAGGTTGTCGCGATAGGCCTGGGCGAAGATGGCGCCGTAGTTGGCATCGCTGGAGGGCACCGTCACGGCAATGCGCCTGTGGCCTTGCTTGACCAGGCGATCGACGGCGGTCGCCATGACCCCTTCGAAATCGAGGTCGATCCACGAATAGCCGCTGCCACTGTCGCTTCGCCCCAACGTGACGAAGGGAATGCCCGACTCCTGCAAGAGATCGATGCGAGGGTCGATCCGCCTGGTTTCGGCGAGGATCATGCCGTCGACGGCGCCGCGCGACACGAAGCGCTGGAGAAAGGTGAAGTTGTCCTGGCTCTTGGCGCAGGGCAGCACCAGGAGGTCGAGCCCATGGGCGGCCAGAACCGCCTGCATGCCCTCGACAACCCCCATGAAGAAATAGTCGGTGCTGGCGGTGCTTTCCTGATCGAGCTCGATCATCAGGCCGACGCAATGGGTGACGCCCTGGGCAAGCGAGCGCGCCGCCTGATTGGCGGCATAACCAAGGCGCTGCGCCGTTTCCAGAACCTTCTGCCGCGTCTCGGCGTTGACGTTGGGATTGCCGTTGAGCGCGCGGGATACGGTGGCCGTGGACACGCCGAGTTCCCGGGCCAGACGGGCGATTCCCCTCATAAAATCCTCCGATCGTTCGCCACCCCATTGACAGACAGTGAGCGACGAACTTAGCATTGTAAGCGCTTACAATAACACAGCCACGATCTCAAGTCTGTCCGGAGAGGATGCAACGGACGGCGATGGAGAAAACAGCACAACAATTGTAAGCGCTTACAATGGCGGAAAACTGCCATAACAAGGGAGATGTCGGCCGGATCGGGCGCTTCGGATCGGCGCACCGCGAATTGTGACGGATGAGGTTTGCGGATCGAAGCCGCCTGAGGAGGACGGCGCGGTCCATTGGGACACGCAACAAGGGAGGATTCTATGACAGCGACACATGAAAATCGCACGACCGCCAGGGGCGCGATGCATATGCTGGCCCTGGCCGGCGCTTCGTGCCTGGTGTTCGCCTTGACGGGCGGGGCCAGCTTCGCGGCGGACAAGGTGACGCTGACCTATATGGCCAGCCAGGATTGGGTGAAGGACGCCGAGCAGGCGCTCGCCAAGAAGTTCGAGGCAAAGACCGGGATCGCCATCGATTTCCAGATCCTGCCGTCGGGCCAGTATTTCAACGTTCTGCAGACCAAGCTGAACTCCGGCGAAGGCCCGGACCTGTTCGGCGGCCAGAGCGGCGTCACCGATCTCAAGCTGCAGTACAACGTCGAGAAGAATGCCGTCGATCTGACGAACGAGCCGTGGGCGGCCAAGGAAGACAAGCTGATCGCCGCCCAGTCCACCCTGGGGGGCAAGCTCTATGGCCTCACCTACTGGGACATTCTCGGCAACACCTGGGTGATCAGCTACAACAAGAAGCTGTTCGCTCAATATGGCCTCAGCGAGCCCAAGAGCTACGCCGAGTTCAAGGCCGCCTGCCAGAAGCTCCTCGACAACGGCATCCAGCCGATCTACGAGCCGGTCGCCGATGGCTGGCACCACGTACTGTGGTTCCCCGAGCTGGGCCCGCGCTTTGAACAGGTGACGCCCGGCCTTGCCGATGCGCTCAACGCCAACAAGGCGACCTTTGCCGGCAACCCGACCATGCTCTCGGCCGTCACCGAGCTCAAAGAAATGTTCGACCTCAGCTACATGGGCAAGAACGCCCTCGCCGACGTCTACACCGGCGCCTCCAAGGCGATGGCCAGTGGCAAGGTGGGCATGGTGCTCGCCAATACCGGCTTCGGCTCGCTGGTCGAGCACGACTACCCGGACATGAAGGCGTCGGACATCGGCGTGTTCCTGATGCCGCTCGCCGACAACCAGCAGGTCAACATCAATCCGGCCGGACCGACCCACTTCATCTACGCAGGTTCGGCCCACGTCGATGCGGCCAAGCAATATCTGGCGTTCCTCGCCGAGCCGGAGAACGTCGACTATTTCATCGACAATACGCCGACCGCCATGACGCTGCCCTTTACGGGGGCGAAGAGCAAGTTCAGCCCCGACGTGCAGGCGCTGTTCGACAGCCACAAGGAGGCGCGCGGCACCGTCTATCAGACCGCCGTCGCCTACGTGAACCCGCAGTGGATGGACATCGGCGCCGACCTGACCGCCATGTTCACCGGATCGATGGGGCCGGACAAGGTGCTCGCCAACATCGACAAGCGTCGCGCCGATCTCGCCAAGGCCGCCAGGGATCCCGCCTGGAAGAAGTAGCCCCTCCCTGCTTCGCCTCGGCTTGGCGCCGTCTCCCTCGGCCTCGGAGCATCGACTCCCTGGCCGGGGGCGACCGCGAGCGACGGAACATCGCAATGAAATCGCACAGGTCCTATCCGTTCACCTTCGTTGTCGCGGCCCTCGTCCTTTATGTGACGTTCTTCATCATTCCGAGCCTCAGCGGCATCGCCTATTCGTTCACCGACTGGAGCGGCTATTCCGACGAGGTCGAGTTCGTCGGCCTCGATAATTTCCGCACCATCCTGTCGCCGGACGAGAATTACCTGTCGTTCATCGGCAACACGCTGCTCTTCACCTTCTGGACGATCATCATCAAGACGGTGTTCGGCCTGGCGCTGGCGCTTCTGCTCAACCAGGGCGTCCGCTGGTTCGTCAACGGCTATCGCGTGCTGATCTATCTGCCGGTGATCCTGCCGACGCTGGTCGTCGCCCTGATCTTCCGCTCGATCCTCGATCCGGCCTCGGGGCTTCTGAACAGCGCGCTGCGCGGCATCGGCCTCGACGCGCTGGCGCTCCCCTGGCTGACCGACCCGCGCATCGCGCTTTATTCGGTGATCGGCGCCGATAGCTGGAAGGGCATCGGCTACATCATGGTCATCCTGCTCGCCGGCCTGCAGACCATCCCCAAGGATCTCTACGAGGCCGCCTCTATCGACGGCGCCAGCGCCTGGGCCAAGTTCCGCTTCATCACCCTCCCCATGCTGATGCCGGCGCTGATGATCGTCACCGTGCTCAACGTCCTCTACGGACTGCGCGTGTTCGACATCGTCTACGCACTGACCAACGGCGGGCCGGGTTATGCCACCGAGGTGCTGTCGACCGAGATCTTCAAGGCCTTCTCCAAGGGCCAGTTCGGGCTCGGCACCGCCATTTCCAGCATTCTGTTCCTGATCCTGGTGGTCACCGGCTACCTGGTGATCCGGGTGATGGAACGCCAGTCGGATCGCGAGTGAGGAGCCAAGCGATGCCTAGGAATCTGCGCGCCACCGCTGCCCATCTCGCCGCCTTTCTGGCCAGCCTGATCATGCTGCTGCCGGTCTATCTCATCACCATCAACGCGCTCAAATCCACGCCCGAGGCGAGCACGATGAGCGTCGATCTGCCGACCGAGCTGCATTTCGAGAACTTTCTGATCGCCATCGAGAAGGGCAAGCTGCTCCAGAGCTTCTTCAACAGCCTGCTCTATGCCACCTCGGCCACCGTCCTCGCCACGCTGGTCTCGGCCATGGCGGCTTTCGTCATGTCGCGCCATAGAACGCGCTTCAACCGCTTCCTTTATCTGTTCCTGATCATGGGCATCGCCCTGCCGATCAACTTCTTCACGCTGACCACGATGATGCAGGTCACCCACCTCATCAACACCAAGATCGGCATCATCATCCTCTACGCCGCCCTGCAGGTGCCCTTCTCGATCTTCCTGATCTACGGCTTCGTCGACACCATCCCGCGCGAACTCGACGAAGCGGCGATCATCGATGGCTGTCGACCGCGGCAGCTGTTCTTCCTGGTGATCCTGCCGCTCTTGAAACCAGTGCTCGTCACCGCCGGCATCCTGAATTTCCTCAATATCTGGAATGACTTCATGATGCCGCTCTACTACCTCAACAGCAGCTCCAACTGGCCGATGACGCTCGCCGTCTACAATTTCTTCGGCCAGTACCAGAGCAGCTGGAACCTGGTCTCCGCCGACATCCTGCTCACCATCATCCCGGTCATCGTCATCTATCTCATGGGCCAGCGCTTCATCATCGCCGGCATGACCAGCGGCTCGGTCAAGGGCTGACCACCGTTGACGATCGGCCTCCTCCATCCCACAGCAAAATTCCGGGTATCATGACCACACGCACTCTTTCCAAGCCGGACTTCACCAAGGCCTACCCCGGCGGCGTGCTGTCCGTCGCAGCGCTGAGCGACCGGGCCTTCCGGGTCCGCTTCGCACCCAGCGGACATGACGGGACGATGCCCGAAAGCCGGATCCTGGTGGACGATCTGCCGGCTGTCGCCGCGTCCGTCAGCGCGGGCAGTGGAACCACCCGCCTCACGCTGCCGCATCTCACCTGCGAAGTGATGGAGGCGACCGGCCGTCTGCGCTTCTTCGGACCGGACGGCACGCTCCTGCTCAGCGAGATCGAAGCGGGACGGTGGCTGGCGGCGGACAAGCTCGGCGGCGAAACGGTCCACGTCGCCAAGCAGGCCTTCGCCTGTCCGCCCGACGAGCACCTCTACGGCACCGGCTGCTTTCAGGATGGCGCGCTCGATCTGCGCGGCCTGCCGCGCCGCCTCACTCAGGTCAACACCCAGATCAGCCTGCCCTTCCTATTGTCCAGCAAAGGCTACGGGCTGATCTGGCACCACCGCGGCCAGAGCGAACTCAATCCGCCGCCACACCGGATCGCCCTGGTGAAGCGCGCCGTCGGCAAGGCGCAGACCGCCACGGTCACCACCTCCTCGGGCGGCGCCGACGTCGAGCGGCGCATGGCCGTCTTCGAGGGCGAGATCCAGATCACCACGGGCGGCCGGCAAGCGATGCTGCTCGACATCGGCAAGACAATGGGCACCCGCTACCGGGTCGAGATCGACGGCCAGACCCTTGCCGATCACGACAACTTCTGGCTCCCGCCGACCACCAGCTTCTTTGCCGACCTCACGCCCGGCCGCCACATCGTGCGCGTCGAAGCCAACGAAACCGACGAGCCGGTCCTGCACTACGGACCGGTCACCGATCGCACGGTCTGGCGGTCGCCGGTCACCGACGCCATCGACTATGTGGTGATCGCCGGCCCCAGCGCCGCCGAAGTGATGGGCGGCTACCGCCAGCTCCTCGGCGCAACGCCCATGCTGCCGGTCTGGGCCTTCGGCTACGTTCATTGCCGCGAGCGCTTCCACTCCTCGGCCGAGATCATCGATACGCTCGACGAGTTCCGCCGCCGCGAGCTGCCGCTCGATGTCATCGTCCAGGACTGGCAATACTGGGGCTCGCACGGCTGGAATGCCATGCGCTTCGACGAGGCGCACTACCCCGATCCCAAGCGGCTGATCGACGAGGTGCACCGGCGCGATGCCCGCTTCATGCTGTCGGTATGGGCGCGCATCGATCCGTCCTCGGAGCTCGGCCAGGAGTTTGTCCGTCGCGGCTACTTCATCGAGGGCACCGACTGGGTGGACTTCTTCAACCCCGACGCCGCCGCCTTCTATGCCGCCGAGCAGGAAACCCGTCTCAGGCGCTTCGGCATCGACGCCTGGTGGCAGGACGCCACCGAACCTGAGAATGACGACCTGGCCGGCCGCATGACTGCCGCCGGACGCGGCGAACACGTCCAGCTCGCCTACCCCCTTGAAGTCACCCGCGCCGTCTCGGACTCCTGGCAGGCCGCCGTGCCCGACACCCGCGCCTTGATCCTGACCCGCTGCGCCTTCCTCGGCCAGCAGCGCTATCCCGCCTTCACCTGGTCCGGCGATGTCGGCAACGACTGGGCGACGCTCGGCAACCAGATCGCCGCCGGCCTCAACATGGCGGCATCAGGCTATGCCTACTGGACGGTGGACGCCGGCGGTTTCTTCCGCCCCGGCCCCGGCCAATATGACGACGAAGCCTATCGCGAACGGTTCCTCAGGTGGTTCCAGTTTGCCACCTTCCTGCCGATGCAGCGCGTCCACGGCTTCGAGACCGACACCGAGTTCTGGCGCTATGGCGACAAGGTCGAGGCCGTCTCAAGGGCCTATCTCGAACTCCGCTATCGCCTGTTGCCCTACATCTACGCGACGGCCGCGGAGGTGGCGGAGGCCGGCATTCCCATGATGCGGCCCCTGGTATTCGATTTCGCCGACGATCCCTGCGCGCTCGACGAGGTCCACAGCTACATGTTCGGCAGGGCGCTGCATGTCGCCCCGGTCCTGGCGGCCGGCGTGGACACCTGGCCCGTCTATCTGCCGGAAACCGACGGCGGCTG
This sequence comes from Pseudomonadota bacterium, assembly GCA_018262505.1. Classification (GTDB taxonomy): domain Bacteria; phylum Pseudomonadota; class Alphaproteobacteria; order Rhizobiales; family Pleomorphomonadaceae; genus Pleomorphomonas. The sequence continues at coordinate 9,688 of JAGSYV010000057.1, read as the reverse complement.
GTTCGATGTCTGGACCGGCGAGCATCGGGCCGGCGGCCGTATTCACGACGTCCCGAGCCCGCTCGACCGCATCCCGCTGCATGCGCGCGCCGGCAGCATCCTGCCGCTCGGCCCCATCAGGCAATCGACCGCCGGCATGGTGCAGGACACGCTGGACATCTACGTCTTCCCCGGTCGCGACGGCAGCTTTGAACTCTACGAGGACGATGGCCTTACGCTCGGCTATCAACGCGGCGAATGCGCCCGCATTTCTTTCGCCTGGAACGATGCCGAAAGCACGCTTCACATCGGGCAATGCCGCGGCGCCCACGCCGGCATGCCGGACAAGCGGCACCTGACGATCCATCGCATCCGTCCGGGCGTCTCGCCGATGACGCCGGCTGCGGGAATTTCAGTCGAATATCGCGGCGGTCCCATCTCGATCGTCTGCTAGGGCAAGGGGAGCCGCCGGTCGGACTTTTGTGAAGAACGGCGTAGTCACCAGCGTTGACAGCCTGAAGCACAAGGCGAGTTCACCTTGAACAAGTCGATGCCGATCATTGGGAGCGCGAATACTCGCCGTCAAACATTAGGCCCGCAGGTCTCAATTAACTTCAAATTAGACATATTCGCCAATCATTTGCTCAACGTGACCTAAGGCCGAATGAAGGCGAAGCCCCCGATGAAAAACCTCTCGATTGCTCGGAAGATCCTGGCCGTTGTCCTTTTGGTCGGCCTTGTCGCGGTGGCGATCGCCATCATCGGCTGGGTTGAACTGCGGTCGACGACGGAAACCTACACCGACGTCGGCCGCTCGGAAGAAGCAGCCCGCGAGGCGATGGACCTCCGCGTTGACATCATCGCCATCAGCCGCATGACCTACCAGCTGGCGCAAGCCCCGGAAAAAGCGGCGGATTTCAAGACCGAAGCCGCCAAGCGGTCATCCGAGATGCTGGCCCGCCTGCCCAAGCTCGAAGCCGTCGCCGACGCCGCCGAGAAGACGCAGCTATCCGACGTTCGTAGCTCGCTGGAAGCCTACTTCAAGGCGATCGACGCCATGGTCGATGTTGCCGCCACCGGCGACAAGGCAGCCGTGGCAGCCACGCTCGGCAAGGCGCTCGACGAACAGAAGGACGTCACCGCCAAGGTGAAAATCTACAGCACCTATTCCTCCGACAAGATGGCGGCCGCCCGCGCCGACGCCGGTGCCCAGGCCGACCGTTCGGCCTTCGTGCTCCTGGTTTCGGCCGCCGTCGCCACCATTGCCGGCATCGGCATCAGCCTGCTGCTCGCCAATCGCGGCATTGCCCGGCCGATCGTCGCCCTCACCACGGCGATGCATCGCATGGCCGACGGCGATCTCGCCGTCGATCTGCCGGATGCCGACCGTCGCGACGAGATCGGCGCAATGATCGGCGCTGTCACGGGGTTCCACAACGATCTTGCCGAGCGGCATCGTCTGCAGAAGGAGGCGGAACAGCGCGACAGCCAGGCGGCGGTCGAACACCACCGCATGATGAATGAGGTCGCGGCCAATTTCGAACGTCAGGTCGGCGAGCTCATCTCGTCGCTGTCGATCGCCGCCAGCGATATGCAGGTGACGGCCGCCGCCATGTCCGGCAGCGCCGGCGAGACGAGCAACGCCGCCGGCGAACTGTCGCAGGCGGCCGGTCAGACCACCGACAACGTCCAGACCGTGGCCGGCGCCACCGAGGAACTGGCGACCAGCGCCCGCGAGATCGGCGAGCGCATCCTGACCGCCTCCCGCCTCGCCGCCGACGCGGTGGGACAGGTGGAGCGCACCGACCACGACGTGCAGACGCTGGCCAGCGGCTCCCAGACCATCGGCGACATCGTTCAACTGATCCGTGGCATCGCCGAGCAGACCAACCTTCTGGCGCTCAATGCCACCATCGAGGCCGCTCGCGCCGGCGAATCCGGCAAGGGTTTCGCCGTGGTGGCACAGGAAGTGAAGACGCTGGCCAGCCAGACGGCCAAGGCCACCGAGGAGATCTCCGCCCAGATCGATCAGTTGCAGGCCGCCACCCACAATGCCGTCGGCAACATCAAGGGCATCGGCGAAGCCATCAAGCGCATGCACACCGCCTCCAACGACGTGGCGGCCGCCGCCGAGGAACAGCAGGCGGCAACGCAGGAGATCGCCCGCTCGATCACCGAGGTGGCCAACGGCACCAACGGCATCGTCCGCCGGGTCGAGACCGTCTATCGCAACGCCGCCGAAACCGGCACCGGCGCCGACCGGATGCAGGCGACCGCCCGCATGCTGGCCGACAACGCCACCCGCCTCAACGAACAGTTCAAGGCCCTGCTCGACGGCATCCGCGCCGCCTGACGCCTGATAGCCACCCGGCGCATACCTGGATATCGGCCGTCTGCTCCCCGGCAGGCGGCCGAAGTTCTATTTCGGGAACCGGAATTGCTTGCTTTTCGCGCGGTTTGACCTTGCGCGAGCCGGAGGGTCGTATTTAAACCGATACGATTGATCTGTCCCAACGTTTGGAGACGCCCTTTCATGTCTTTTCTTGCCCAGTCGCTCGCCCGTGTGAAGCCCTCTGCCACCATCGCCGTGACCAACAAGGCGCGTGAGCTCAAGGCCGCCGGTCGCGACGTCATCGGCCTTGGTGCTGGCGAGCCGGATTTCGATACGCCGGACAACATCAAGGAAGCCGCCATCAAGGCGATCCGGGACGGCAAGACGAAATACACGGCGGTCGACGGCATTCCCGAGCTGAAGGCGGCCATCGTCGACAAGTTCAAGCGCGAGAACGGCCTCATCTACAAGCCGGCCGAGATCACCGTCGGCACCGGCGGCAAGCAGGTGCTCTACAACGCGCTGATGGCGACGCTGAATCCCGGCGACGAGGTGCTGATCCCGGCGCCTTACTGGGTGAGCTATCCGGACATGGTGCTCTTGGCCGGCGGCACCCCCACCTTCGTCGAGGCATCAATGGAGACCAACTTCAAGGTCACCGCCGAGGCGCTTGAGAAGGCGATCACCCCGAAGACGAAGTGGTTCATCTTCAACTCGCCGTCCAACCCGTCGGGCGCCGCCTACACCCGCGCCGAGCTGAAGGCGCTGACCGACGTGCTCGTCCGTCATCCGCACGTCTGGATCATGACCGACGACATGTATGAGCACCTCGTCTACGACGACTTCGTGTTCACCACGCCGGCCCAGATCGAGCCGGCGCTGATGTCGCGCACGCTGACCGTCAACGGCGTGTCCAAGGCCTATTGCATGACCGGCTGGCGTATCGGCTATGCCGGCGGCCCGGTCGAACTGATCAAGGCGATCGCCACGATACAGTCGCAGTCGACCTCCAACCCCTCGTCGATCTCGCAATATGCGGCGCTCGAGGCCCTCACCGGCCCGCAGCACTTCATCGCCGAGAACAACAAGGTGTTCAAGGAGCGCCGTGACCTCGTGGTGTCCATGCTGAACCAGGCACGCGGCATCCAGTGCCCGACGCCGGAAGGCGCCTTCTACGTCTACCCGTCCTGCGCCGGCCTGATCGGCAAGAAGACGGCGGCCGGCAAGGTAATCGCCTCCGACGACGACTTCGTCACCGAGCTCCTGGAGTCGGAAGGCGTCGCGGTGGTGCAGGGCTCGGCCTTCGGCCTCGGCCCCAACTTCCGCATCTCCTACGCCACCGCCACCAAGGACCTGGAAGAGGCCTGCATCCGCATCCAGCGCTTCGCCGCCTCGCTGTCGTAAGCCTGAAGATATAGACCAAACATTGGGGGATCGGAGCTTCGGCTCCGGTCCCTTTTCATTTCCGGCGCCGGATAAAAGACTGCTCCAGCAGTTCCTTGCCCCATTGGGCGCCGGCATGCTGCTCGGCCAGCACGAAGCCCCGCGATTCATAGAGATGACGAGCGGCATCGAGACCGGAAAAGGTCGACAGATGCGTCTCGGCGAAGCCCTGCCCGTCGGCAAAGGCCAGGGCGGTGTCCAGCAGTCTTTTTCCAACCCCGCCGCCGCGCAGGCCGTCGGCAAGGATAAACCAGCGCAGATGGGCGATACCGGCACCCAGGTCCTCGCCGTCGATGGCCACCGAGCCGACGATGCGGCCCTTGGCGGCGGCCGTCCAGATCGCGTTTCGCCGGTTGTCCAGACGGCCGCAGAAATCAGCCAGACCGCCCGCCACCAGCGATTCGAAGCGCCGGCCGAGTCCATGCTCCCGCGCGTAGTAGAGCGCGTGCATTTCGGTGACCCGGGCGATGAGGCCAGGCCGATAACCCTCCACGATTTCTATCGCCGGAGCATCCTCGCCCACCCCTCCGCCAAGCGCCTGGGTGTAAAGGCGCAACCCGTTGAGCACGACGCGGTCCTCGCCGGGGTTCAGGCGCGACAACGCATCGGCGACCTGCCGGCGCGCGAAAGCGTGAATGGCCGCCACACGCGCCCTGCCGGCCGTGGTCAGCGACAGCCTCTTGACGCGGCCGTCGGTCTCCGCCGCCGCTGCCTCCACGTCGCCGGAGGCCACCAGCTTGTGCAGCATGCGGCTGACGCTGGATTTTTCCAGGCGCAGGCGGGCGCCAAGCTCGCCTGCCGTGAGGCCGCCCTTCTCGATTTCGATCAGCGCGTGCACCGCCGACGGCGACAGATCGGTGCCGGCGAAATCGCCGCCCATGAACCCCCAGGCGCGAACCATCGCCCGCGACAGGGAACGGATGTCCTCAACGAGGAAAGGATCGGCTTTCACTTCTGCAGCTCCGCTCAAATATAGTTGCATGATACAACTATATTTGAGCGGGACGCAATCCGGTTCGAGGCCTTGCGCGGCCGCCGCCACCAGTTGGCGATGCGGAAAAAGCAAGCTTTCGGGTTTACGCGGCGTTAACCAAACCACGCGAGCGGTGCCGCCCAACATACTGAAAGAACTGGAGATTCGTAACTCCCTCATCTTCTCCACCAACCCTCCACCGGTCAAGTGTTAACCCCGCCACGAAATCGCCATGATATCTCCCGTCACCCACCTCATTCCCGGCATCGACGCGACCCATTCGCGGGGCATTCCTTTGGCCATCGACAGTCACCGACCGAAGGCCCGGCCGGAAACTGAAGCGGCAAGGACGAGAATGATGACCGACAGGATCGACGACACAGCCTTCAATTCCACCACCGGACGCGGTCATGAACTTTCCGTCGGCGCCGGCGCCTCGATCGTCATCGCCGTTGCCACCTCATTGATCCTGGCGGTGACGCTGCTGTTCGCCAGCCTGTCGCCGGTCAGAGCGGCCGAGGTCGCGCCGGCCGTTGCCACCCTCGACGCAGCAACCGGCGCCATCCACCCCGCCGGCGATCCCGTTCCTTTCGCGACCGCGTTATCGCGCGACATGAGCTACGCCATCGCCCCGACCGGCGGCCAGTCGAACAGCCTGGCCATGATCGTCGTCATGGCGGTCCTGGCCGGTTGGCTGACGGTATCCGCCGACCTCTGGCGCGCCCTGTTCAATCGGGTTAAAAGCTGGGATCGCTCGCGCTCGTGACCCCGGTATCCAATGTCCCCTTTGCGTTTCCTCGGTTTGGTGTTCGCGGCCCTCTTTGGGGCGTTCGCGCTCCTGGTGCTGGCCTTCAACACCTACGGCCGGGAAGCCAGCTGGGAAGCGGTATTCGGGTCGCCCGATCTCGGCCCCTATGATTTTTCGGTGCCCTCGCGCACCGGCAAGCTCAACGACAGCCTCGCCTGCCCGGCTGACGAATGCAAAAAGGGCATCCCCGACATCGAGACACGCCGTTACGACCTGCCGCCGGCCTCCTTGTTCGCCGTCGTCGAGAAAGTGGTGCGGCATCTGCCCGGCAAGGTGCGCGTCGTCGGCGCCAATCCGGTCAACACGCGCCTCAGGGCGATCGTCTTCTCGCCGGCCCTGCGCATGCCCTCGACGCTGTCGCTGATGGTCACGCCCGCCCGCGGCGGCGGTTCCTTCCTTTACATCTATTCGCGCAGCCAGATCGGCTACTACGACCTCGGCCGCAACACCGCCAACGTCGTGGCGCTGATCGCCGCCATCGATGCCCAGTTGGCGGCCACCACGCCGACGGCGCCCGCGCCCGCCCAACCGGCGCCCGCCAAGCCCACTCCCGCCCGGCCAGCCCCAGCCAAATGAAAAGACCGCTCGCCGGCCGGCGGCCAGGGAGCGGTCCTTTGACGCTGAACGGACAGTTGTGGCGGATTACACCAAGATGCATTGAAAATGACTCTTGGTATTCCGCTTGCCGATTTCTCATGCCTCTGATGCAGATGAGAAATCGGCAATAGCCTCAATGAGCGGATGCGTCAGCATCTTCGCGAATTGGGATTATTCGTCTTGCGGCACCAGATCCATGATCTTCTTGTCGGGCTCGGAGGCGCAGTCGTTGGCGATCTGCTTCACATTCTCCACCAGTTGATCCATGTCGATCACCGTGTTGCCGCTCTGGTGGCTGAGATAGCCGTCGATCCAGATGACGGTCGGCAGAATGCCTTCCTCATCGGCCAGGAACTGCTTGCAGGTGAGTTCGGCCATGTCGACCTTCTCGCCGGCGGCGGCCAACGTCGGCAGAATGGCGAACAGTGCGCCGATACCGGCCGCGACGAATCCTGATTTCATAATGTGCCCCTTCCCCAGCCAGTTGCGAGCTGTCGCGCCCGCCATCACCGGCTAATCCTTCATATCATGAAACACTTACGGCTTGATGAAGCTTCCGCGCTTGGCCGAGCAGAGCCATTTCCGAGGGCATTACCCAAGCCGAAGTCGTTCGACCGGCTGGACATGACAATGGCGGAAAGGTCTGTCCGTGTTGCACCGCCTGTTATTGTCGTTCCGCCGCCTCACCATTATGCTCCCCATCGCTGTGGCGGCTACCATGCGGACGGCACCGGACGACGGTGCCGCCGAGGGAGGTAAAGATGTTGCTTCGTACGGTCTCCGTTGCCCTTCTCTGCTTGTTCGCCTCGGCGGCGGTCGCACAGACGGTCGATCAATCCAGCCCTCCATCGCGTTCGGAAATGCGACGCGCCTGCTCGGCCGACTACCAGCGCTTTTGCAGTGACTTCCAGCCGGGAAGCAATGGGCTGCGTCAATGCTTTGCCGACCACAAAAGCCAGCTGACGTCGGCCTGCGTGGATGTGCTGAAGCGGCAGGCGACCGCAAAGAGCTGACGCCCTAGCGGGGCGAATGCTCCAGATTCATTTGCTGGAGTACCCGCCGAGCCTCATCCATACGCCTTGTCGCTCGTCCATCACCGGGTGGCAAGCCGGTAGACGGAGACGTGCGCCCCGGACCCGGCGGTGAAGAGCGTTCCACCCCAGTCCGCCAACCGCTCTTCCTGCTCGAAGCCGGCCATCTGCGCCATGAGGTTCAGCTCGGACGGCCAGACATAACGATGGGCGGAGCGCAGCAAAGTGGCTTGCCGGCTGTCCCACGGATCGGAAAGAGGCACGAGCTGTTCCTCCAGACATCCAGCTCGATATGGCAACCCGGCCGACAGGGACAAGCCGAGAGCGCGATGAGCGCTGACGAAGGTCTTGCCATAATATGCAACCGATCAAATTGATGCTATTGTTGCCGCAACCGAAGGTAAAGAAGACCAAATTGGATAATTCCCATCGCCTTACGCGCCCCAAGGAAGGTGATCGAAGCCCCTTGCACCGGCATATCTGGCATATATACGGAGGGCATTGGCTTGATGCGCGAGGATGTAGCGTAGTTGACGGGTATTTCTCCCGCTTTATTGCTTTTGTTTTGTCATCTTTTTGTCTATGATAGGCTATTGTTTCAAGTGGATGCCGAGCACAGTCTAAACGGCATCTTTATGGTACCCGATTTTTTTGAAGCGGAACGTGTTGCTCGTTACATCACGCATCCCTTGATCGAAATATACTTGCACCCCCCATCAGAAAGAAGGCCCCGAGCGTTTGCTGCCGGGAGAATTCCTAAGACGAGCACATTTTTTAGAAAAGAACCACAAGTAGTATGGCGTAGACTTTATAACGAATATTTTCTCACCGTCCGCTCTTGTTATTTCACGAAATCCATTTGAGGATATTCATGCATCCTAAATTTCTGAAAAGGCGCAGCGCCATCCTGTCCAAACAGCTTGCTCAACTGGATGGAAACATCAAAATGGCCTGTATCACGCTTGCACAGCGTGTTCGGCTTGCCGGCGCTTTATATCTTGGCGAAGAGAAAGCCGAGAGCCTCGAGAGGCAGTTTCAGACAAGCGTGGAGTGTGTCCTCCGAATTCCAGCCATCTCCGAGGAAGGAATGCTCGCCCGCCGCGCACTGCTTGAGAAGCTCGCGGAGTTGGAAGATTTCCTCGATTCACTGCCCCACAATACGTTTGCCACACCAGAAACGAACCCCAGACACGATCTGGAAAGATGTCGACAAAGCCTTGATCAGGTTAAGGTACAAAACATAAATAATATATATGCAGAAAGCCCGTTAAGTTACTTTCCAATATAGGCTATGAAATGGCGCACTGCCCGTACTGTTTGACGAATATACCAGACCGCGGCTCTATCTGCCCTGCGTGCGGTGCGGAGAAAGGCTATGTATACTTCAATCGAAAATCCCGAGGGTTGGTCTTCCTCCTTGCGATCTGGCTTTTGGCGCCTCTGGCTGCCGTCCTGGCCATTCTCCTCTATTTCCAGAGTATGGGAATTCTGTTCTGGCTTGCCGTCATGATCGCCCTGGTGGGCGGCATCTTCACGGTCCGCAGGCTGGTTGTCGGACCGACCTGGTATCGCTGACCGCACGCAAATTGTCCCATGAAAAACCCCACCGCGCGTCGCGCAGCGGGGCTTGTTCGTCAGCTTGGCCAGCCGATCACTCGGCGGCGGCCTTCTTGGGCTGCACTTCTTCGAGATAGGTACGCATCAGCAGCTCGCTGATCTTCGCCGGCTTGAAGCGATACTCGCCGATCTCGGAGATCGGCGTCACCTCGGCGGCGGTACCGACCAGGAAGGCCTCGGTGAAACTCGCAAGCTCTTCCGGCAGGATGTGCCGGCGGTTGACCTTGATGCCGTGGCGGGCGGCGATCGCCTCCACCGACTGGCGAGTGATGCTGTCGAGGAAGCAATCCGGATCCGGCGTGTGCAACTCGCCATCGCGAACGAAGACGATGTTGGCGCCGGTCGATTCCGCCACATAGCCGCGATAGTCGAGCATCAGGGCATCCGTGTAGCCCTGTGCCTCGGCGGCGTGCTTGGAGATGGTGCAGATCATGTAGAGACCGGCCGCCTTCGACTTGCAGGGGATGGTCATCGGATCGGGGCGGCGATAGGGCGCCCAGGTCAGCCGGATGCCCTTCAGCTTCTCGGCGGGGCTGAAATAGCTCGGCCACTCCCAGACGGCGATCGCCATGTGGATGGTATTGTTGGGGGCGGCGACACCCATATTCTCCGAGCCGCGCCAGGCGATGGGTCGGACGTAGGCATCGACGAGGCCCGAGCGGGCGAGCGTCGCGTTGGTCGCCGCCTCGATCTCCTCAAGACCGTAGGGCAGCTTGAAGCCGAGAATCTCGGCCGACTCGATCAGCCGCTGGCTGTGCTCCCTGAGCTTGTAGACCTCGCCGCCATAAGCGCGCTCGCCTTCGAAGACGGCGCTGCCATAGTGGAGCGCGTGGGTCAGAACATGCACCTTGGCGTCCTTCCAGTCGACGAACTTGCCGTCGTACCAGATCACACCGTCGCGGCTGTCA
>JAGSYV010000056.1 GCA_018262505.1 Pseudomonadota bacterium | reverse complement strand
GGCGGAGTGAAGGACGGTCATTTGCGAAGATCCTTTTGGCGAAGAATCTTCAATCTAACCCCTTCATCCCGCTCTCACTCTAACTGTCGTGTACGGTGGGTCGGAGGTAGCCGATGACGGCAAATCTTGTTCCGAGTGGCTCTCCGCCGCATTTGTCACCTTGGCTTTGGTCCGTGCGCGGTCCAGATATCCGAGCAGCGTCCCGGTTGCACTACAGCGAGACGTTCCTGATTGGCTCAACAAAGCGCTCCAGAAGCTTTGGCGACGCAGAGCAGAAACTCTAAACAAGGTCGCCGAAGCGGGAGCGAATGCCGCAGTAGAGTATCAGCAGAAAGAAAAGGGCACGCCGCTTACAGACGCAGAGAGGGGGAATACGTTCAGAGCACTGTGGGTCTATACCTTTCGCGGATACGACTTGCCGTTTTCCATGGCCTCCGAGCTTTCCCGCGTCTTCCATTTTTGCACAGACCTATTTAGGCCTCCGTCACCGGCCGTACGAGACATGCCGGATTGGGCAACCAGAGGTGCCCTACACTTGGCTTGCATCTATCAGGGCGCACCCCTTTACGGACACGAATACAGTGAGGTGGTCGACGCGTTTCTACAGGCCATAGTGGCAGACCTTGACGCGATAGACTCTGGTGCTGACCCTCATATGCTGACCGATCTGCCATTGTGGCCGCACCGACAGCCTGAATGGGCTTCGACCAATTGGCAGAAACTGAAGAACGGTTTGAGCCAGTTCGTTGGCGGACAGGTCTGGGCGCGCTGGTATGAGGACCGCTTAGCGGGCGGTTCCTCCTCTTACGAGCTTCTCTTTGCGGGCAGACCGGAAGTCGCTTGGAACAAAGGCCCCGAAGCTTGGGAAGCGTTCCTGTCGCAAAGCGCAATTCTGCCCGCGAGCTTGCCAGAGCTTCCCTCGGAAGAGGACCAGATTAAGTCGACCGTCCGCCCGGCCATCCTCGTTCAGCGCGGCAACTGTCCGCTCGGGTTGGCTCCGTCCACTTCCAGCTACATCGGAGGGCTGCCAGCCTTGCCCCCTGATCTGGCGTGGCCGCGATCAAATCCCCGTCCTAAGGGCGGAGACAACGCAACCGCGCTCAGCTTCATTGCCCAGATCTATCTCGCCGAATTGCCGCGCCTGAGAAGAAAGTCGCCGCTTCCGCTCGAAGGAATTCTCTTCTTTTTTCTGGATTCCGATTTAACAAGATACCCGCAGGTTCGTGTGCTTTTCGCTCCAGAAGGAAGCTCCAGTCCTTCTTCTTCACCCGTCTGTATTCCTAACGACCTCATGCCGCTCGGAAATCCCAACGGTTCTGAGCGGCAGCAATCAGATGATGACGGTTTCGATAGGCGCATTCAGCGCAAATACAAGATTTCATTTCATTCATTCCAAGACTTTGCCTTCGATGACGTTGCTATTGCCAGGGAACTCAAGCTGAAATCACTGCGAAGCATTCCAGGCTTTGAGGAGCCGAAGAACGGGCTTCCAGTATCTATCCACCAAATACTAGGGTATGGCACCTGCATTCAGCAGACGCCGACCCAACGTCACAACCAAATCCTGTTGCTTCAGCTCAGTGGCGAGCGCGCCTTTTCTCCCTGGCACGGCGACTGTGGTTGCGTATTGCAGCTTTGGATAAGCAGGAGCGATCTTCGCAAACGCGATTTCAGCAGAGTCGTAGCGACGATTGATAGTGACTAGCATCACTACGAAGTCACGCCTGTGATGGATGCCCAAGGAAACAAGAAGCAGTCCAGAGCAATCTGCCACCCCACTTGGCCTTAACCGATTGCGACTGTGTCGCCTTGGCTGCGCAGTCACGGCCAACCGGAGACTGCGCGGCAAGTGCCCAAGGGGGTGTCCGGCCTAGTCGGACTGAGAGGAGCGATCCAACCCCACGAACCTGATCCGGATCATGCCGGCGGAGGGATTGAGGCGAGCGGCCCGGCCTTGTCCGGCAGCCACACGTCTTCTTGTCCGCGGGCGATCGTCGTCGAAGGAGCCCGCGATGACCACCCTGACGCTTGCCGACGTTTACACCCTTCATGAGAAGGTGCGCACTGAGCGGCCTCTCGTGCACAACATCACCAACTTCGTAGCGATGTCCATTGCGGCCAACGTGCTGCTCGCTGCCGGCGCCTCGCCGGCCATGGTGCATTCGGTCGACGAAGTCGAAGATTTCGGCCGTATTGCCCGCGCGTTGACGCTCAACATCGGCACGCTATCGTCCGATTGGATCGCCGGCATGAAGCTCGCGGCCAGCGTCTACAAGGCAGCCGGCAAGCCTGTGGTGTTCGATCCGGTTGCCGTCGGCGCGACCCGCCTGCGCAACGCCGCCGCCGCCGATATCGTTACCATGGGGCCGACGGTAATCCGGGGGAATGCCTCGGAAATCATGGCGCTTTCGGGCGTTGCGGGCGTCGCTTCGAAGGGCGTCGACAGCTCGGCGAGTTCCAACGCCGCGCTCGACAGTGCCATTGCACTCGCCCGATCGAGCGGAGCGGTGGTCGCTGTCACCGGCGAGATCGACTATGTCACCGACGGCGTTCGCACCGTCGCCATTGACGGCGGCCACGCACTGATGCCGCTCTCGACCGCGCTCGGCTGCTCGCTGACCACCCTTGTCGGCGCCTTCATCGCCGTCGCGCCGGCCTTCGAGGGCACGGTGGCGGCGCTGGCCACCTATGCAGCGGCCGGTGCCATCGCCGGCAAGCGGGTCAAGGGTCCAGGCTTCCTGCCGCAGGAACTCTGTGACGCGCTCTACGCGCTGGATCTCGCAGGTCTCCAGGCCAACGCAGCCATCCGGGACGTTTGACGTCAGCCTTCTTCGGCCGCCACCCGGCGCGGCGGCGTAAGGGGCTCGGGGACCGGCCGCGTCGTCAGGTTCTCGCGGCCGGCCATCATGCCTCCCTGAATCTGCGCCAGCAGCCGCTCGGCATCCAGCCGGCGGATGGTGGCAAGTGCCTCCTCCGTCCGCTCTTCGCTGCAGCCGAGGGCTAGCAGACCCTCGGCGCCCATATGCAGGGCCGCGTCGAAGGTTTCGCGCACCGCGAGGTCGACGCCGGCACGGATCAATTCGATCGAGTGGATGCGGTCATAGGAGCGGACCAGCAACCGCGCCAACGGGAAATTGGCCTTGATGAGTTCGACGATGCGGTTCGCCGCCTTGCGGTCGTCAACGCAGACCAGAATCACCTCGGCCTCGGCTGCACCTGAATGCTGGAGCGCGTCGAGCCGGGTGCCATCGCCGTAGAAGATGCGGAAACCGAACCGAACCGCCTCACGGATGCGGTCGGGGTCGCTCTCGATCATCGATACGTCGACGCCACGCGAGAGCAGCAGTTGCGCGGCGACCTGACCGAAGCGGCCGAACCCAATGAGCAGTACGCGACCGCGAAGGTCGCGGGCCTCCTCGACTCCGTCGAGCGACTTTTCCTCCTCGCGACGGAGGTGGCCGGAAACGGCAAGTATCAACGGCGTCAGTGCCATGGAGAGGATGATCACGGTCGCAAAGAGAGCCGCGTCACCGGGCGGGATGACACCTCCGCCGGCCGCCGCCGTGTAGAGCACGAAAGCGAATTCGCCGCCTTGGGCGAACATCAGGGCGCGGCGGAAAGCCGGCCGATGGCTGGAACCGAACAGGCGCGCCACCACATAGATGCCAATCGCCTTCACCACGGCAAAGGCGAAGAGAAGGCCAATCAGCAGGGGCCAGCGCTCCACGACAACCCTGATATCGAGCGACATGCCGACAGCGAGAAAGAACAGGCCCATCAGAAGGCCCTTGAACGGCTCGACGTCAGCCTCGACCTGATGGCGGTAGCTCGATCCCGACAGCATGACGCCGGCAAGGAAGGTGCCCATCGCCATGGAAAGGCCAACCGCTTCCATCAGCAGGGCCGCCCCCAGCACGACCAACAACGCACCGGCGGTCAGCACTTCACGAGTACGGGCACGAGCAAGCAGGCCGAAGAATGGATCGATGAGATAACGGCCAGCCAGTAGCAGCGCCGCCACAGCCGCCACACCGAGCCCCACTCCAATCCAGCCATTGCCACCATGACCATCCGGTGGCGCCAGCCAGGCCACCAGGGCCAGAAGCGGCACGATGGAGAGATCCTCGAACAGCAGGACCGAAACGGCTTTCTGCCCGTCGACACTCGCCAGCTCGCCTCGCTCCAGCAGCAGCGACATGATAACCGCCGTTGACGACAGAACGAATCCGGCGCCGGCAATGAAAGCCGGAATAAACGGAAGTCCGAACGCCAAGAAGGCAACGGACGTCAGCAGGCCGATGCAGACGACCACCTGTGCCAGGCCAAGCCCAAAGATTTGGACACGCATTGCCCAGAGTTTTTGCGGCCTCAGCTCCAGCCCGATCAGGAACAGGAACATGACGACGCCGAGTTCCGACACGTGCAGCATGGCAGCTGGATCGGAAAACAGGCCGAAGGCCGACGGGCCGACCAGGGCGCCGGCTGCGAAATAACCCAGCACCGAGCCGAGCCCGAGCCGGCGGAACAGCGGCACCGCCAGCACGCCGGCCGCAAGAAGCACCACCACCGGGCCAATCGTCGCCCCGAGACCCGCCGCCGCCATACCACACCTCGTCTCAGTGTTTTCCCGAGTGTGGTCCGAAACCATCGCGGTGCGCAAGCAGTGTCAGGCGGCTGGTTTTCCTTTAGGCCGTCCCACGACCATGGCGAGTATTGAGTAAGCAAGGCAGAGGCCGAGTTGGATAAGGATCGCCGTCTCGACAGACCGGACGTCGGCGCCCATTTGGTTGACGCGCACCAGAGCTGGGACCGCCGTCGTCGAGGGAATGATGAAGGCGACGGCATGCAGCAGCTTTGGCATGGCCTCGGACGGCCAGGAGACACCCGACAGGAAAAACAAGGGCATACCGAGCACCACCAAAAAAAAGATGACGCCTTCCTTGGTGGGAATCAGCCGGGCAACGGCGAGTCCCATCGCTGTGACCGCGCATAGAAATGGCACGACCACCGCATACATGACGGCGACATCGCCGATGCGGGGAAGTCGATAAACCCAGGGCAGAACCACCAGCACGACGCCGGCCCACAGACTGTAGAGACCGACATAGACGATGGCGTCGGCCAAGGTGGAAAGACCTCCGGCGGAGCGGCGACCAGCCTTGAGATTGCCGATGCCCATCAGCAGCGTCTGCTGCAGGATCAGCACGAAGACAGCCGGCAGCACGAAGCTCGCGTAACCGCCGGTTGGGTTGAACAGCGCGACGGTGGTAACGCGCAGCGGCTCGACGACAGCCATGGCCTGGGCCATGTCGACGCCGGAGGCCGTGAGCCTACCGACCTGCACTTCGGCGCCAAGACTGCGCGTGGCGTTGGACAGCGCCGACGACATCACCGAATTCAGCAAGAAATATCCGCCGTCGGAAAAGGCGGCGATCGGCGCCGCGCGACCGGCCAAGAGATCGTGCTCGAACTTCGGTGGCACGACGACGATGCCGTAGACCTCGCGTTTCAAGAAGAGCGCGCGGGCCGACGGCATGTCGGGTGCGTAGCGGGCGACGGCAACAGCATCGGCGGCGTCGATGCGGCGGATCAATTCGCGGCTCAGCGTCGATCCGTCCTGATCGATGATGGCCACCGGCATGTCGCGCACCACCTCGGAAAGGTAGGGCTGCGGAAAGAAGACGGAAAAGAACAGCGTCGCGCCCAGCATGGTCGACCGGGCGCCTTTATCGGTCCAGATGGCCATGATCGCTATGGCGATCTCGTGGAAAAAGGCGGCGATCATGTGCCAGCCTCCACAGCGATGGCAGGCCGCCGTCGACCGTGAAGCCAGAGGAGAAGCAGCGTCGCGCCCCCATAGATCAATGCCAGCGCCGTCAGCGAAGCGAAGGCCGGCAAGGAAATCTCGAACGGCGCGCCGCGCAGGATGTTGTCGGTGCGAAGCTCAAGATAGTGCGTCACCGGCAGAAGGTCGGCCCAAACGGTGGAAAAGCCGTTCATGGACAGACGCGGGAAGGTGATGCCGGTAAAGCCGAAGGCCGGCCCGGTGATGACACCGACCGCAGCCAGTGCCGACACCGTGTCGCGAGCGACAAGCGCCGCCGCCGCGCCAAGCATCTGTGAGGCAAGCACGAAGACGAAACCATAGGCGACGTGAAAGGCAAGATTGCCGCCGAAGCGCACGCCCATTGGACCGAACAGCAGCGCATCGGCGCCCCACAGCACGAGAAGATAGGTCAGCGTGTACGGTGCAAGCTTGCCGGCCGCCGTTCTCATGAGCGTACCGCCGAGCCGAAGCGACCGGCCCAAACCGGCGACGCCTTGCCGGTCACGGGAGAAAGACAGGGCGGCGCTGGCGCCAATAAAAATCTGCAGCACTGTTGGCATGACGGCCGCCAGCAGGAACTGGACATATTCGAGGCTGGGATTGAACAGCGCGCTCTGTCTTACCGGCACCGGCGTTACCGCCTGTGAGGCGCTTTCAACATCGGCACCGCGGGCGACGCGCGCCTCGATCGAAATGCCGGCCGCGACCGTGCCCAGAGCGCCGCCGACGGAACGGGCAACCAGGCTGCCCGGCGTCATGTACTGATTGTTGTAGAACAGGACGACTTCGGGCCGTCGACCAGCCAACACGTCACGCTCCGTGCGGGCCGGGATCAGCACCACGGCGTAGGCCTCGCCAGAGAGAAGAAGCTGGCGCCCTTCGCTAAGCGAACTCGCCTCATGGGCGACCGCCACCTCTGGGGTTGCATCGACGATTCGCACCATTTGTCGCGATAGCGTCGAATGGTCTTGGTCGACGACGGCGATGGGCAGATCGCGCGGCAGACCAAGCTGGAATACCGCTGCCAGAAGTGCGAACAGCAGCAGCGGAAACGGCGCCAGCATGAACATCAGCCCCGGCCGCGCACCGATCTGCCGCAACTCGGCGAGAAAAGCCCGCCGGAAGCCGGCCATAAGGTGGGCTCGCCGCGCCATGGCTCAGCGCTCCATAAGCCGAGGCCCTGACCAGTCGATCAGCCCGCTCATACCGGGGCGCAGCCCCTCGACCGGGCCGTCGGGCCGCGCCCTCACCTCGAAGGTACGAAGATCGAAATCGCCAGTCGCCTTGGTGGCGCGCCAGTTGGCATAGGAGCCTTGCGCGTTGATGACAGTGACGCGGGCGTCGAGTTCGCGGCCACCCAGCGCCGGCACGCGTATCTTCAGCCGGTTGCCGACCACAAGGCCATTCAGCAAATCTTCCCGGACATTGAAGGTGAACCAGGCATGGTCGACGTCGACAATGGAGACGAGCGGCGTGCCGGCGCCGAACAGCTCGCCGATTTCGGCGGTGCGGGCCGTCACCTCGCCCGCGAGCGGCGCTTTCACCGTGAGTTCGGCGAGGTCGGTCTCGATTTGGGCAACGGCTGCGGCGGCCTGTTCGACCTGCGCCACCGCGACCGCCTTCTGCTCGGGACTGTTGCCCTTGATGGCGAGCTGGAGGTTGGCCTCCGCTGCGGCGCGGGCCTTCAGGGCAGCGTTGAGCTTGTTGGACGCCTCGTCGAGCACCTGTTCGGAGGCAAAGGAGCGTTCCTGCAACTGGCTGACGCGGTCGTAGGTCTTTTGCGCCAACACGACGTCGGCCTCGGCCTTTTCCCGCTCGGCCCGCCGGGCATCGATCATTTCCGGTCGTGTTGAAAAGGCGAGATTGCGGTTCGAACCGGCAACGGCAAGCGCTGCCTTCGACGTGTCGAGTCCGGCCCGAAGCGCTGGGCTGTCGAGTTCGATGACCAGATCGCCGGCGGCCACCCGATCACCAACATCAACCGGAGTCTTCAGGACACGGCCGGCAACGCGGGCGGTAAGATCGACGCGCGTTGTCTCCACCTCGCCCTGCAGCATCAGCGGCACCGGATGATCGACAGCCCAAATAACGGAAAGACCGAGGCCGGCAGCGGCCAGTCCGGCGATAACGAGGGGACGCCAAGCGGACAAGGATCTCATCCTTACGTATCGAAGCCGGTTCGAAATCCGATTCGACTTGCGATAATTTGGAAAATAACTGTTTTCTTTATTTCCGGAATCCACCCTGTGTCAAGAAAGAGGGAATGCAGATGGCCGACAGCAATCAGGTTCCTACACGCGGTCCCGGGCGGCCGCCTCTCAGAAGCGAAGACGAGACGCGCGCTCTGATCATTGCGGCGGCGTCACGAGCCTTTTTGGAGATGGGTTACATCCGCGCCGGAATCGACACCATCGCCCGCGATGCGGGCGTGTCGACGCGGACGCTCTACCGCCTGTTCTCCGCCAAGGAAGACCTGTTGAAGGAAGCCATGGAGGCGCGGATCGACGTCGCCTTCGGCAGTCTCGACGCGGCGCGGCTGACTGGCGGCAACCCTTGTGCAAGCCTTGAGGCGCTGCTTTTCGGCTACGCCCAACTGGCATTGTCGGAGGAGGCGATACGGCTCACTCGCCTGATCGCGGCCGAGCGGCAGGAGGTGCCGGCGCTGGCCGAAAGCTATCGGCAGGCGACGGCCCGCATAGCCGGCGTCTTCGAAGCATGGATTCGCGAGCACCAGAAAAGCGGCTTTCTCCGCCCCGGCGATGCCGAGACGACCGCGCATCTGCTACGCGGAACGATCAATGAGGCGCAGCGCCAGATCCTGCTTGGCCTCAGAGAACCGCTCACCGTTGCCGAACAGCGCGACTGGGTGAAGGCATCGGTCGCCATGTTCCTCGACGGGCTTGCCACTGGCTAACCCGTTCAGCGGATACGTAGGCCACTTTCCGGATCGAACAGAAGCACGTTTTCAGCATTGAAGCCGATATCGAGGTTGGCGCCGCGCCAGCCGGGTGGCAGGAACCGCGCCTCGGCGACCACTTGATCGCCGTCCGGCGTCCGCCCATAGGCGTAAGTCTGTCCCCCGAGGTTTTCCAGAACTTCAATGGGCAGCGCAATCATGTGGGCCGCTGTTTCGTGGAAATGCTCGGGACGCACACCCGCCAATACGGCCGCGCCGGATTTCAGATCGGCGGCAACCGGCAAGACCAGCGACAGGCCAAAGGCAGGAATGCGAACCTCGGTGCCGGCAGCAGTCCGATCGCCGACGATTCCTTTCAGAAAGTTCATTTTCGGCGAGCCGATGAAGCCGGCCACGAACAGATTGTCCGGATCGGCATAGAGATCGATCGGCCGTCCCACCTGCTCGACGCGACCCGACTTGAGCACGACGATCTTGTCGGCCAGCGTCATCGCCTCCACCTGATCGTGCGTCACGTAGATCATCGTCGCCTTCACCTCGCGGTGCAGGCGAGCAATTTCGAGGCGCATCTGAACGCGCAACTCGGCGTCGAGATTGCTGAGCGGCTCGTCGAACAGGAAGACCTTGGGATTGCGGACGATGGCCCGGCCGATGGCGACACGCTGGCGCTGACCGCCGGAGAGCTGCTTGGGCTTGCGGTCGAGCAGTTCTTCAAGATGTAGCACGCGGGCCGCCTCGCCGACCTTGCGGGTGATCTCGGTCTTTGGCACGTGATTGATCTTCAAGCCGAACCCCATGTTTTCGGCCACCGTCATATGCGGATAGAGCGCATAGGACTGGAACACCATGGCGACGCCACGCTCGGACGGCGGCGTCTCGGTGACGTCGGCACCGTCGATTTCGATACGGCCAGAGGTCGTGTCTTCAAGGCCAGCGATCAGACGCAGCAACGTCGATTTGCCACAGCCGGAAGGACCGACGAAGACAACGAACTCGCCGCTGTCGATGTCGAGATCAACAGAGTGGATGACAGCGAGTTCGCCAAAGCTCTTGCGCACGCTCTCGAGTTTCAGTCCCGCCACATCGTCCTCCCTCGACCGTCCTCACCTCGCCGGATATCAAGCAGCCGGCGGCCCTATACGTCAGGCCGTCCATTGGGCTGACATCGGCTCTCCACCCCGACTTTGGTACAGCCGGCTTCCTCAACCCGGCCTCTTTACAATTTCGTAAACTGGTCTACATTTTTTTTGCAAGGAGGACGGAGCGGGATGAAGGGCGTTCATACACCCTGTCTGTAAACCGGTCTCCACATCAGTAAAACGCCGCGAGAACGCACCGGGCGGATCAACGAGCAAGAACAAGCTGACTGCGTTGGCAGCGGGCTCGTTCATCGGGAGGACAAGACAGATGGATGGGATAGGATCGGGTTCCCGCGTGACAGTCGGAGCATCGCGCGCTGCCGAGCGACATGCCTGGTCGGCGCGGATGATCCGTCCGCTCTCCGACGCGGGTGTCGGCACGCGGCAGCCCTTCCTGCGCAAGACCTTCCAAGCGAAAGAGGGTGGAAAGGCCGCCCTGCGCATCAGCGCGCTTGGCCTTTACCGCGCCTTCATCAACGGCAAACGCGTTGGTGACGACCTCCTCACGCCTGGCTGGACCTCCTACAACGACCGCCTCAGCTACCAGACCTACAACGTCGGCGACCTGCTTTCCGACGGCAATAACGTCATCGACGTGTGGCTGGGCGACGGCTGGTATCGCTCGCAGATGATGTGGGCGCACCAGCATGCCATTCTCAACACTTGGGGGGACCGCATCGCCGCCATTGTCGAGCTTGAGACTGGCGGCAAGCCAATCCTCGCCTCCGATACAAGCTGGTCGAGCGGTCTCACTCCTGTCTTGAAATCCGGCATCTACTTCGGTGAGACCTACGACGCGCGCCTCGAAGGCGCAACAGCCGATCAAGGCGTCGGGCTTCACGAGGACTTCGATCCAGGCGTGCTGATCGCCCATGAAGTGAACGGCGTCAAGGAACTCGGAGCACTCAAGCCCGTCTCGTCCTTCACTGATGCCGAAGGACGCACCATCTACGACTTTGGCCAGAATACAGCCGCCTACGTCGCCTTTACGGTAAAGGGCGAGGCTGGCGCGACGGTACTGGTCGAGCATTCGGAAATTCTCGACAAGGGCGAGTTCTGCAACACCAACCTGCGCTCCGCCCCCTGCCGCGTCACCTATGTGCTGAAGGGTGACGGCCATGAGAGCTATCGGCCGACCTTCACCTTCCAGGGCTTTCGCTTCGCCCGCGTGACGGTGACCGGCAAGGCAGAGGTCGTCGACATCGCCTCGATACCGATCTCCTCGGCGATCACGCGTACCGGCTGGCTCACCACCGGCCATCCGCTGGTCAACCGCCTCGTCGAGAACTCGGTGTGGTCGCAGCGATCCAACTTCGTCGACGTGCCGACCGACTGCCCGCAGCGCGACGAACGCCTCGGCTGGACCGGCGACGCCCAGGTGTTCGCTGCCACGGCTTGCTACCTGCACGACAGCCATGCCTTCTTCGTCAAGTGGCTGCGCGACGTGATGGCCGACCAACGCCCTGATGGCGAGATCCCGCACGTCGTGCCGGATCCGACGCGCAACCATGAAGACCTCTATCCCCGCTTCTATGGCTCGACCGGCTGGGGCGATGCCATCTCCATCGTTCCGCACGTGCTCTATCGCCACTATGGCGACCTGGACATCCTGCGAGAGACGCTGCCGACCATGGTGCGGTGGAACGACTTCGTCTGGTCGATCAGCAACGGTCCGATCGTGCGGCCGCCGCGCCCGTGGGCGGCGCGCGGCTTCTCCTTCGGCGACTGGCTGCAACCCAAGGGCCCGAGCGAGAAACCGCTGCCCACCATCGGCGACGACGCGGCGGCAACCATCTACCTTTTCATCGCCGCAAAACTGACAGCCAAGATCGCCGGCCTCGTCGGCGACAAGGCGACGGAAAAGCGTCTGTCCGATCGGGCGGCGGTGGTGAAGGCGGCCTTCGCCCACGAGTTCATCACGCCGTCCGGCCGTCTCGCCTACGACGACCAGACTTCCTATGCCCTCGCTTTCCTGCATGACCTCATTCCCGAGGACAAACAGGCAGCGGCAAAGGACTATTTCAAGGCGACCATTGCCCGGGCGGGCGGGCGCATCGGCACCGGCTTCATCGGCACCCCTGCCCTGCTGCCGGCGCTTGTCAAGATTGGCGAACCGGAACTGGCCGGCGCCGTCTTTCTGCAGGAAGAAGTACCGGGCTGGCTCTACCAGGTGAAGAATGGCGCCACCACCATCTGGGAGCGCTGGGACGCCATCCAGGCGGACGGCTCGGTGTTCGATCCGTCGATGAACTCCTACAACCACTATGCCTATGGCGCGGTCTGCCAGTGGCTATTCGAAGATGTGGCCGGCCTTCGACCTGACGAAGACGAGCCGGGCTTCCGGCATATCCTGTTCGAACCGGCAATCATTCCAGCCCTGTCACCCGTCGTCGCCGCTCACGACTCGTCCGCTGGCCGCGTCGAAGCGAGTTGGAGTGTCGACGGCGATGCCGTCAGCTGGGAAACGTCCGTTCCGAAAGGGGCTCGCGGCACACTGGTCGTGCCAGCCGGTGCCCGAAACATCATCCTTGACGGCAAGCCGATCGCGCCGACTGCCGAGGAGAGCAAGCAGCGTCTCGCCGTGGGAAGCGGGCGCCATGTCGTGACTTTCGCCATCGCTCGTTGAGGACGGGCGGATTATTCTCCGCCCCGGCCGAGAGGACAGCCGGGCGGATGAAACCTGGGAGGAGAACCATGAGCCATGCGATTTCCCGCCGCCTTCTGGTGGCTGCAGCCGCGGGCAGCGCACTTGCGCTGTCCTTTGCCGCCTCGGCACAAGCCGAGGTGAAGCTGAACTTCCTCGTCGACAACGCGCCAGCGACCGTCAAGGCCTCGGAAGCGCTGGCAGCCGCCTTCCATGCCAAGAACCCCGACATCACCATCGAGGTGGAATCGCGCGCAGCCGGCAGCGAGGGCGACAACATCGTCAAGACCCGGCTTGCCACGGGCGAAATGACCGACGTCTTCATGTACAACGCCGGCTCTCTGTTCCATGCGCTCAACCCACCGCAGAACATGCTCGACCTCACCGACGAGCCCTACCAGTCTGACATCATGGACATCTTCAAGTCGGTGGTGAGCGAGAACGGCCATGTCTACGGCGCGCCCTACCAGACGGCGATGGGCGGCGGCGTGCTCTACAACAAGAAGATCTATGCCGAGCTGGGCCTGCAGATTCCGAAGACCTGGGCCGACTTCATGAAGAACAACGAGGCGATCAAGGCCAAAGGCGGCGTGACACCCGTCATCCAGACGTTCAAGGATACGTGGACCTCGCAGCTGTTCATGCTCGGCGATTTCTACAACGTCCTGCAGGCCGTGCCCGACTTTCCCCAGAAATACACCGCCAACCAGATCAAATATGCCACGACGCCCGCCGCACTCAGGGGATTCGAGCATCAGGCCGAGGTCTTCAAGGCCGGCTTCCTCAACGAGGACTTCGGTTCGGCCAGCTATGACGATGGCCTGCGCATGGTGTCGAAGGGCGAAGGCGCCCACTATCCGATGCTGACCTTTGCCATCGGCAACATCAACGAGAACTACAAGGACTACATCAATGACGTCGGCTTCTTCGCCCTGCCGGGCGATGATGCCGCCAAGAACGGCCTCACCGCCTGGATGGCCAACGGCATCTACGGCTATGCCCAGACCGAGCATCCGGCCGAGGTCAAGAAGTTCATCGCCTTCGTTGCCAGCAAGGAAGGCTGCGACACCCAGACCGAGGCGGTCGGTGCCATCGGCCCCTACATGACCAAGTCTTGCACCCTGCCGGCCGACGTTCCGCCGGCAGTCAAGGATCTGGTCGCCTACTTCGCCGAAGGCGGTAAAAACGCGCCCGCCCTCGAATTCCTGTCACCCGTCAAGGGGCCGGCTCTCGAACAGATTACCGTCGAAATCGGCTCGGGCATTCGCGCGCCGCTCGATGGCGCCAAGCTCTATGACGACGACGTGCGCAAGCAAGCGCTTCAGCTCGGCCTGCCCGGCTGGGAATGAGCCATCGCCTTCTAGAATCCAAAGCCGGCCCTAACGGACCGGCTTTGCCGGAACTCATTGTTTTCACTTAGCCGATTGGTCCGAAAGGTCTGACGACTTTTGGGACTGTCGGTCTAGACTTCTCCTCCCCGAGAAGCGGCCCCGCGTTCGCGCGAGGCCGCGCCCGACCGGACGAACGGCGCTGGAGTGTCCTTATGATGACCCTTGGCAAGAAAGGCAGCCGACGCGGACTTGCAGCGGCCTATCCGACTTGGTTCTACCTGCCGGCCGCCATTGTTTTCGGCGTGCTGTTCCTGTTTCCCACCTTCGCCTCGCTGTTCTTCAGCCTGACCCGCTGGACGCTGTTCCAATATTCCTTCATCGGGCTCGATAATTTCCGCCAGTTCTTCAGCGAGCCCTTCCTGGTCTGGGGCCTCGTCAACACGCTGATCTATGCCGTCGTCACCTCGGGTTCGAAGGTGGTGCTCGGCATGCTCCTTGGCATATTGCTCACATCCAACGTCATGGTTCGGGGACTTCTGCGCGCCATCGTGTTCTTCCCGGTGCTGGTGTCGACCATTGGCGTCGGCATCACCTTCACCATGCTGATGCATCCGACCAACGGCCTCATCAACGATGTCATCGCCGTCCTTGGCATGAAGGGGCCGGCGTGGCTCACCGACCCGCGCTTTGCCCTGCTCTCCGTTGCCTTCGTCGATGTCTGGAAGGGGGTGGGTCTTGCCACCGTCATCTACATCGCCGGCATCGTCTCCATTCCCTCGGAGTATTACGAGGCGGCCAAGATGGACGGCGCCAACGCCCTGCAGCGCTTCTGGAACATCACGTTGCCGCTTGCCCGCCCCGCCACCGTAACGGTGATCATCCTAAGCCTGATCGGCGGCCTTCGTTCCTTCGATCTCATCTGGGCAATGACCAAGGGCGGACCGGGCTTTACGACCGACGTCGTGGCCTCGGTGATCTACAAGCAGTATCAGGCCGGCTTCTACGGCTTATCCACCGCCGGCAACGTCGTGTTGTTCGTGCTGGTGGCGGCTATCGTCGTGCCGCTGTCCTTCGTCCTCAATCGCAAGGAGGTCGAGGCATGACCGCCAAGACGCTCAAATACTACGTGACGGGCATTCTGGCGCTTGCCCTGGCCTTCTTCGTCTTCGTCGTGCCCTTCTTGTTCATCATCGTCAACGCACTGAAAGACAAGCCGGAAGCGGCGCTCCTGCACTTCTCTTGGCCGACCGAAACCCACCTCTGGGAAAATCTCGTCGCGGTCGTCGAAGCGCGCGACTACATGTTGATCACCGCCTTCATCAACTCGATCATCCTCACGGTGGTAGCGGTCACCGGCCTCGTCGTGTTCGGCGCCATGGTTGGCTTCGTGCTGCAACGGCGGCCGTCGCGTTGGAGCGGGCTCATCAACTTCATGGTGCTGGCCGGCCTGATCATGCCGCCGGCCGTCGTGCCGACCATCTGGCTGTTGCAGTGGCTCGGCCTGTTCAAGACGCTTTCCGGTCTGATCCTGATCGAGATCGCCTACAGCCTGTCGTTCTCGGTGCTGCTGTTTCGCGCCTTCATCGCCACCATCCCGCGCGAACTCGACGAAGCGGCCATTCTGGAGGGCGCCGGCCCCTTCACGCTGTTCTTTCGTATCGTGCTGCCACTTCTGAAGCCGGTGGCGGTGACGGTGATCGTGGTGCAGTCGGTGGCGATCTTCAACGACTTCACCAACCCGCTCTACTATCTGCCGGGGGCGAAGAACGCGACAGTGCAGCTGACCATATTCAACTTCCAGAGCATGTTCAACACGTCCTACAACCTTCTGTTCATGAACATTCTGATCATCACCATTCCGCCGCTGATCATGTTCCTGTTCTTCAACCGACAGATCGTTGAAGGTATGACGGCAGGCGCCGTGAAGGGCTGAGAATGATCGTTGCCGGCAAACTGCCAAGTGTATAGAGGAAACTCGGAAAACGGCGGAAACGGGCGGGGAATCATGAAACGCGCGACGATCAAGGACGTGGCGGAGGCGGCCGGTGTGTCGCGGGCTGCCGTTTCCAAAGTGTTGCGCAATGCCTATGGCCTTTCCGATGACATGCGCACCCGCGTTGAAGCGGCGATGACCGCGCTTAACTATCGACCGCAGACGGCGGCTCGTGGCCTTCGAGGACGCACCTACACGCTCGGTATCGTGCTGCCGGACATGCGCAATCCTTTCTTTCCGGATATCCTCGACGGTGTCATCTCGACGCTGAGGAGCACCAGCTACGAGCCGCTGATCGGCTTTCGCCCGTCGGCCGAGGCCACCGAACAGCACGCCATCGACACGATGCTCGATCACAAGATCGATGGCTTCCTGATGGTCGCCCCACGTCTCGAAGAGGCCTATCTCACCGCTGTTGCCACCTCAGTGCCAACGGTGATGATTGGACGACACGATCGCGATTGCGGTTACGACACGGTCAATAATGACGATCGCACCGGAGCGCGCCTCGCCGTCGAACACCTCATATCGCTCGGCCATCGCGACATCGCCTATTTCGGGCTTGATCCGGCGTCGGCGGCTCCCAACAACTCGACGACGCGACGTCTGGTGGGCTACCGCGAGACCATGGCGGCGCATGGGCTCGCGGACCGCATATCAATTTTTGAAGGTACGCATTTCCGAAGCGACCGCTACGACGAGGAAGTGTCTCGACGCATCTTGCAAAGCCAACCACGTCCGACGGCCGTCTTCTGCTGGACCGATTCCGTGGCATTTACCCTGATGGCGGAAGCGGCGAAGCTTGGCATCCGCGTGCCCGATGATTTGTCGGTGATCGGTTATGACAATAGCCGTCTCGCCGCGCTGCCGCAGCTGTCGCTGACCTCGGTTGATCAGGCGGGCCATCAGCTCGGAAGCGATGCGATGAAGCTGCTGATCGAGCGGATCGAGGGGCGACAGACCGATCAGCATATCATTCTGCCGCCACACCTCGACATAAAGGGCTCGACGGGGCCTGTCCCTGCGCGAGGCTGACTGTCAGGCGAGGAAGAACACCTCACGAAGATCGGCCGACTTTGGACTATTGTCCGGGTTGGACGGCATGATATCGGCCATGTATTTCCACCATTTCTGGCAGACTTCCGTGGCGGCCACCGCATCCCAGCGGTCTTCCGATTCAATCTCAACGGTGGCGAACAGTGTCGATGTCTTCGGCTCGAGGTAGATGGCGTAGTTGTGGGCACCATGCGCTTTGAGCACAGCCGCCAACTCCGGCCAGATCTCGTCATGGCGGCGCTTATATTCAGCGTGGGCGTCCGGGTTGACCCACATGGCGAAGGCTTTTCTGATCACGATACATCCTCCCGTGCTGGCCGGCTCAGGCATCCGCCGTCCGGCAAAATCATATTCGATCCCAGCCAGTCACTCCCAGTGGGATCATTACGCAAATTCAATCATTTTCAATCTCTCGCCGAACGTTTGATCGCTCCACCGGGTCTTTCCATGGAGATCTAGAACTTTCGGCGATACGCAATTTTACCTTCAAGAAGAGCGGATATCTCATTTTTATTCGATATTTCAAGCATCAAGGTTCGAGACAGATCGCTGATCCCAGCCGCAAACCAGGTTTGTGGCAAATGCTACGGATATGATTGTACTTGATCAATCATGATGGAATATGATTGATAACGCCAACGCCGTAAAGCAGACGCTGGCAGCGGAGCCAATGGGAGGAAACCGCCAGTCATGTCCGAACAATCGCCGATCACCAAAGCCTACGAACTGGCCCGCGAGCACTTTGCTCTCGACGGCATCGATACCGAGGCTGTCCTCGGCAAGCTCGACACCGTCCCGGTGTCGATGCACTGCTGGCAGGGCGACGACGTCAAGGGCTTCGAGAATCCCGATGGCGAGCTTACCGGCGGCATCCAGGTTTCCGGCAACTATCCCGGCCGCGCCCGCAATGCCGACCAGTTGCGCGCCGACCTCGAGAAGGCGATGTCGCTGATCCCCGGCGCCAAGCGTCTCAACCTGCACGCCCTCTATCTCGAGGCCGATCGCAAAGTGGAGCGCGACGCCATCGAGCCGAAGCACTTTCAGCGCTGGGTCGATTGGGCGAAGGAGCAAGGCCTCGGCCTCGACTTCAATCCGTCCTGCTTCTCGCACCCCAAGAGCGCCGACAATCGTACACTCAGCCATCCCGATGCCGGTATCCGCCAGTTCTGGATCGACCACTGCAAGGCTAGCCGCAAGGTGTCCGAACATTTCGGCCGCTCGCTCGGCACGGCCTCGGTGATGAACATCTGGATCCCCGACGGTTCGAAGGACTATCCCTTCGACCGCTACGGGCCGCGCGAGACGCTGAAGGCCGCCCTCGATGAGGTGATCTCGGAGAAGATCTCCAAGGAATTTCACTACGACGCCGTCGAGAGCAAGCTGTTCGGCATCGGTGCCGAAGCCTACACGGTCGGCTCCAACGAATTCTACATGGGCTATGCGGCGACGCGCGGCACCATGCTCTGCCTGGATGCCGGCCATTTCCACCCGACCGAGGTAGTGTCCGACAAGCTGTCCGCCGTCTTCCAGTATGTCGATCGCGTGCTGCTGCACGTGTCGCGCCCCATGCGCTGGGACAGCGACCACGTCGTGCTGTTCGACGACGAACTGCAGGCCATCGCCAACGAACTGGTGCGCGGCGATATGCTCGACCGCACCGCCATCGGCCTTGACTATTTCGATGCCTCCATCAACCGCATCGCCGCCTGGGTGATCGGCATGCGCAACATGCGCAAGGCGCTGCTGAAGGCCATGCTGGAGCCGGTCGCCAAGCTCAAAGCAGCTGAAACATCCGGCAACTTTGCCCTGCGGATGGCGTTGTTTGAAGAACACAAGACGAGCCCGTGGGGCGCCGTCTGGGATCATTATTGCGAAAGCCGGAACGTGCCGGTCGGCGCCGCCTGGTTCGACGTCGTCAAGACCTACGAGCGCGACGTGCTCGCCAAGCGGGAGTCCTGAGCCACTATGACTGCGAATATGATCGATTCCTGGTTCGTCAAGGCGATGGTGAAGGCCACCACCGACTGCTGGGAAAAGGGCTGGGACGAGCGCAACGGCGGCAACATCAGCCTACGCCTCACCGAGGAAGACCTTGCGCCCTACCTTGCCGGCATTCGCGAGCCGCGCCGGCTGCCGATGACCGAGCCGCTGCCGGCCATCGCCGGACAGAGCTACATCGTCACCGGTACCGGCAAGTTCTTCCGCAACGTCCAGCTCGACCCGGAGAACAACCTTGGCGTCGTGCGCGTCGGCGCTGACGGCAGCTTCCTCGAAGTGCTGTGGGGCTATCGCGACGGCGGTACGCCGACGTCGGAATACTCCAGCCATTTCAAGGGCCATATCGCCCGGCAGAACGCCACCAATGGCAGCGACCGCGTCGTGCTGCACTGCCATGCGACCAATCTGATCGCGCTCACCTACGTGCTCGACTGGAGCGACGCCAACGTGACGCGCGCCCTCTGGGAAGGCTCCACCGAATGCCTGGTGGTGTTCCCCGATGGTGTCGGCACCATGCCCTGGCTGGTCCCCGGCACCGATCAGATGGGTGACGCTACATGCCGTCTACTCGCCAAGCGGCCGCTGGTGCTCTGGCCGTTCCATGGCGTGTTCGGCGTTGGTCCGACGCTCGATGACGCCTTCGGCCTGGTCGACACCGCCGAGAAGGCGGCCGAGATCCTGGTCAAGGTGTTGTCGATGGGCGGACCGCGCCAGAGCATGACGACGCAGGACCTGATCGACCTCGCCGCCCGCTTCAAGGTGGTACCGCAGCCGGAGGCCTTGGCGCTCGATGGCTGGAAGCTGGCCGACTGCCGGCCCAGCTGACGCAATTTGCGCCGGCGCTTGCCCCCACAGCGTCGGCGCTCCATCGTCCCTGCCCCAACTGGAGCCGAGACAGACCCATGCACGAACGCGAACGCCACCGCATCATCCTTTCCGCCGTCCAGGAACGTCCAATCCTGACGGTGCAGGACATCGTCGAACTGACCGACGCCTCCGAGGCGACGATCCGCCGCGACATCAGCGCGCTGGCGCTCCAGAACCGCCTGAAAAAGGTGCGCGGCGGTGCCGAAGCTTTGCATCCGCCGCAGATCGGCGTGCTGGCCGCCCGGTCGTTCCGGGCCGACGAGACGGTGAACTCGGCACAGAAGCGCGCCATTGCCCGCGAGGCCGTGAAGCTTTGCCACGACGGCGAAGCCATCACCATCAACGGCGGCACGACGACGTTTCCGATGGTGCATTTCCTGGCGCAGATGCGCTTGCAGGTGATGACCAACTCGTTCCCCATCGCCGAGCACCTGATCAAGCATTCCAAATGCACGGTGATGCTGCCGGCTGGCGCCGTCTATCGCGAGCAGAACATCATTCTGTCGCCCTTCGACAGCGACGGCACCGGTCACTTCTACGCGCGCCGCTTCTTCATGGGCGCTCGCGGCGTGTCGCCGCTCGGCATCATGGAATCGGACTCGCTGATCATTCAGTCCGAGCAGCGGCTGATGCGCCAG
>JAGSYV010000055.1 GCA_018262505.1 Pseudomonadota bacterium | reverse complement strand
CTTGGTCGCCCGTACGCAGTTCCGCTTCACTTCGCTCGCCGTGATCAGCTCACCGTGGGACTTCCACCCACAAGAGTGCGCCCATGCTGGGCGCACAAATGGAAAAGGCCGAAGCAGTGCGCTTCGGCCTTCATCTTGACGGCAACATGACTGCCTAAAACAGCCGGCAACGTTTAGCGGCGATCGCGATAGATGCCGGTCACCGGATCGCGCTCCATGCGGATCTCGACGCGTACCGGTTTCGCGTTGGCTTGATGGAGAATCTCGGCCACACGCGTCATCTCGCGCTTCAGCACCTGCACGACGACATAAACGCCGGCGCCGATGAGAGCATATCCAACCAGATGGGACATGGGCCAATCTCCTTTGCTGACAAAACCATGAGACCACTGTCTTGGTTTCCTGGCAAGCGCAAATTCCTGTGATAGGTTCACAAACCGTAGCGAGAATACATACTGCGTCGTTCGATCGTCGCGAGAACATTGTCGAAATCGACAAGGGCAGCGTCAGCCAAGGCATCGCCGCCGAACAGACGACGGCGCAGGAAGCCGCTCCGGCCGGGCTCGAACAGCCGAATATCCACCTTGTTGCCGAAACGCGCCGTGAGATCGTCATGGGCGGTGCCGATCCGGTCGGCCAAGCCCAGCGTTACCGATCGCTCGCCGGCCCAGTAGAGGCCGGAAAACAGCTCCTCGCCTCCGGCCAACCGGGCGCCGCGCCGGTCTTTCACCAGTTCGATAAAGAAAGCGTGGATGTCGCGCTGCAACGTCTTGAGATGCTCGATGTCCTCGCCGTTCTCCGGCTGGAAGGGATCGAGCGTCACCTTGCGCGTGCCGGCGGTATAGACGCGGCGGTCGATGCCGAGACGGGCGATTGCCTTGTCGAGACCGAAGCTCGCCGATACCACGCCGATCGAACCCAGGATCGACGAACGGTCGGCAACGATCTCGTCGGCGGCGCAAGCCAGCATGTAGCCGCCCGAAGCCGCGATGTCCTCGACATAGGCGATCACCGGCAGCTTCTTTTCCGCGGCGAGCTGGCGGATGCGACGAAAAATGAGATGCGATTGCACCGGCGAGCCACCCGGCGAATTGACGGCCAACGCCACCGCCTTCGCCCCGCTCACCGAAAAAGCCTTCTTCAGCGTGCTCTCGATCGACGAAAGCGACAGCGAGCCGCGCCCCAGCGCGGCGGGCATGCCAATGGCCCCGGAAAGGCGCACGAGCGGCACAACGGGAACGTCGCCGCGAAGCCGTCGCGGCAGCCAGGACCTGTAATTGACCAAGGACATGTTCCTTTAGCGGGAAGGATCGTCGCCCTCGCATGTAGGAAGGGGCCTGACGAGATTCAAATAGGCGGGTGACAGCCGTTGCAGGAAATCTGAAAGCGCCCTTCAGAAGATACGATTTGTTCCTATTGGGCATCACACCTATATTGAGGGTGCAAAAAGAGAGACAGAGAAAGAACGGAGAACAACGATGGACGCCATGATGTTCGCCATGCTGGGTGCCAACCACAAGCGCCACAGCCAGAGCACCGCCGAACGCGAAATCGCCGAGGCGATCGCCAACTACGAAGAGACCGCCGCCAGCCGGGCCAAGACCCAGAAGCGCGGTTTCCTGAAGGGCTTCGGCCTCTGATCGGCTAAATACCGATCGCCGGTACGACGCGAGCGCTCGATCCCCAGAGGATGTCGGGCGCTTTGTCGTATTTGGGCGACAGCTTGCGATTTGCCACGGTCACCATTTCATCACTATTTTCCTCAATGACTGCCGCACTCCGGCCGCCAGTCGCGCGACGGTTCGTTTCGAGCCCAATATGACGATCGAGAAAATAGTGTCTTCGTCGGTGCGCCATGGTGGCAGCGAGCTGCAGCGCATCGACTACCTGGACGGCTGGCGAGGACTGGCGATCCTTTTGGTGCTGCAAGGGCACTTCCTGATCATTCAGGGCTGGCACAGCGGGCGCATGGGCGTCGATGTATTCTTCTGCCTGTCCGGCCTGTTGATGAGCCGCATTCTGTTCCAGCGCCGCGTACCGCTCACCACATTCTACAAGCGCCGCATTTCGCGCATCATCCCCGCCTTCTTCCTCTATCTGCTGATCGTCTTCGCCATCGCCGCGCTGATCGGCAAGGCCGCTCCAGCGTCGGAAGTGGTGCCAACGGTGCTGTTCTTGCGCTCCTATTTTCCAGCCGACTTTCACATGTTCGCCAGCCCCTACCCGATCGGCCACCTCTGGTCGCTGAACGTGGAGGAGCATTCCTATATCTTCCTGTCGTTGCTCACCCTTCTGCCGTTCCTGCGCGGTCGTGAAGGCGTGGCGCTGATCGGCTTCGGTCTGCTGACGATTGTCATTCACCTCTGCTATTTCACGTTCCCGTCCATCGCGCCGCCGATCGAATACTGGGTACGCAGCGAAGTGGCGGCAACCAATCTTTTGCTTTCGGCCGGCTATTCTCTCCTTCGGGATCGAACCGCCCCCTACGTCCGCCCGTGGATGCCGGTGGCCGCCTTCGCCCTGGGGTCGGCGCTTTACGTCGGCTCGGTGTTTCCCTGGATGATGACCATGACGGTCGCACCGTTCTTTCTGGCCTTTACCGTCAACCACCTGGCAGAAGCGCCGCGGTGGGTAAGGTCGGCTCTTTCCTGGACACCGCTCAGGCTGCTCGGCATCGGTTCATTCTCGATCTATCTGTGGCAACAGCCGTTTTACCAATACAAGACATACCTGTTCGGCGACCTGCCAAGCCATGAAGTGATTGGCCTTCTGCTGTCCGTGGCAATCGGCTTCCTGTCGTTCTACGCCTATGAGAACCGGGTCAGGAGTTGGCTGAACCGCGTGTGGTGAGGACCGCACTTCAAGAGGGAGGAAGAGACGTGAAGATTCATAAGGACAGCAAGCTGCTGTTCATCGGCGACTCCATCACCGACTGGAGCCGTGCCCGGCCGATCGGCGAGGCCTTGTTCGACTCCCTCGGCACCGGCTACGTCGGGCTCGTCAACGCCTTCCTCAACGTGACACACGCCGCCCATCGCATCCGCGTCGTCAACATGGGCGTCAGCGCCAATACTGTGCGTGACCTGGAAGCGCGCTGGTCAACCGACGTCGAAGCGCTGAAGCCAGACTGGCTGTCGATCATGATCGGCGTCAACGACGTCTGGCGGCAGTTCGACGCCCGTCTCCAGACCGAAAATCACGTGCTGATCGAAGAATACGAAGCAACACTCGAGCGCCTGATCGTCCGCACCCTGCCGCGCCTCAAAGGCCTCGTGCTGATGGCGCCCTACTTCGTCGAGTTCAATCGCGCCGATCCGATGCGCAAGATGATCGACGCCTACGGCGCGGTGATGAAAAAGCTCGCCGAAAAGCACGGCGCCGTCTTCGCCAACACGCAGGCCGCCTTCGACGAGGTGATGGCCGAGATTCATCCCATGGGCATCGCCACCGACCGCGTCCACCCAACGCTGACCGGCCACATGATCATCGCCCACGCCTTCCTGAAGGCCGTGGGCTATCCTATCTAGGGGGAAAACGAACCGAACGGAGGCGACCATGGCACTTGAGGAATTGCCCCTCAATCGAGCGTTTACGCTGCTGGAGCCGGGTCCGGTCGTCCTGGTGACCACCAGCGACGGTCAGCGCGACAACGTGATGACCATCACCTGGACCATGGTGCTGGACTTTTCGCCAACTTTCGCCATCAAGACCGGCCCCTGGAACTATTCCTATACGGCGCTCTCGAAGAGCAAGGAGTGCGTTCTCGCCATTCCCACCGTCGATCTGATCGACAAGGTGATTGGCATCGGCACCTGTTCGGGGCTGGACACGGCCAAATTCGATGCTTTCGACATCGCCCGCAAGCCGGCTCGGAACGTCCGCTCGCCCTTGCTGCCGGATTGTCTCGCCAATATCGAATGTCGTGTCCTCGATATTCTCGATCCCTACGGCGTCGTCGTGCTCGAAGGGGTCGCCGCGTGGATCGATCGCGACCGCAGGGAAAAGCGGACGCTACATGCCGTCGGGGACGGCACCTTCATCGTTGATGGCGAGACGATCGACCGTCGAACTGCGATGCGCTCCAAGCTGCCGGACGGCGTATAGGTCTTCGCGCCCACGCCGCATCTCACTCGGCGGACGTCTGTAGACCTCGCGGAACACGGCATTGAAGCGCCGCAAGCTGCTGAAGCCCGCCTGAAGCGCGACATCGGTCATTGGCAGGTCGGTTTCGGTGATGAGTCGCTTGGCACGCTGCACCCTCGCCGTCTTTGCCACTTCACTCGGGCTGGCGCCGAGATGCCGATTGAAAAGGCGGGTCAGGTGCCGCCCGCCAACACCGACACGCTCCGCCAGTGATTCCACATTGCCGTCGCCATCGAGCGCACCCTCATCCTTGATGAGCCGCGCCGCCTTCTCAACAATGGCGAGTGTGCCTTTCCATGCCGGACAGAAGGGCGCCGTTTCCGGCCGGCAACGCAGGCAGGGCCTGTAACCGGCGAGTTCGGCCGCCGTCGCGCTCGGCAGGAATTCGACATTGCGCCTGAGCGGCTGCTTCACCGGGCAGACGCAGCGGCAATAGATGCCCGTTGTCCGCACGCAGACGAAGAAGGCGCCATCGTAGACGGGGTCGCGGGCCGCCCAGGCCGTTTCGCAGAGGGTGATGTCGAGGCTCATGACAGGAATTGTACACGCAATCTGTCAAGTTCAACGAACCGAGTCCGATTCCGGCGAGCGATCCGTGTCTCACCGGGCGATTATTCGCTGAACTAGCCAGGAGGTTTCTTTGATCAAAGCGCCGCAAATGGGCCTCCTCGAATGGGGCCTGCTCCTCTTTCTCTCCGTCCTCTGGGGCGGATCGTTCTTCTTCTCGAAGGTGGCACTCGCCGAGTTGCCGCCATTCACCGTCGTGCTCGGCCGCGTGGCGATCGCCGCGACCGCCCTCTACGTTTACCTCCGCGCAACCGGCCGGATGATCCCTGGGAGCGGCGAGGTCTGGCGCACCTTCTTCGTCATGGGGGTTCTCAATAACCTCATCCCGTTCAGCCTCATCTTCTGGGGCCAGACCGCCATCGCTTCCGGCCTTGCCTCCATTCTCAACGCCACGACGCCGATTTTTTCCATTCTCGTCGCCCATCTGCTGACCGCTGATGAGAAGATGACGCCACAAAAGATCGCCGGCGTGCTGCTCGGCGTCCTCGGCGTTGTCGTGCTGATGAGTGGCAGCGCCTTTGCCGGCAACGGTCCGCCGCTTTGGGCTCTTCTCGCCTGCCTGGGCGCCGCCCTTTCCTATGGCTTTGCCGGCACTTTCGGGCGCCGGTTCCGCCGTATGGGCATCGCGCCGGCCGTCGTTGCGTTCGGCCAGACCACGGCCTCCACCGTGATGATGCTGCCGCTGGTCGTCCTCGTCGATGCTCCCTGGCAGCTTGCCGCGCCCCACCTCGTCACCATCGGCGCGCTTCTCGCTCTGGCGTTGATCTCAACGGCGCTGGCCTACATCATCTACTTTCATCTCCTCTCGGTCGGTGGCGCCACCAACTCTTCGCTGGTGACGCTGTTGATCCCCGTCTCGGCCATCCTGCTCGGCAGCCTTGTGCTTGGCGAACGACTGTCGGCGAGCCATTTTCTCGGGATGGCCTTGATCGCACTCGGTCTCCTGTCGATCGACGGCAGGATCTTCGCCAGGCTCCGGCGAGCCCCAGCCACGTGAGGCGCAAATGTTCGATGTCGTCTATACCTATCTTGAAAGCCCCATCGGTCCGCTGCTTCTGGCAGGCGACGGCGCGCGCTTGTCGAAAGTCGGCTTTCCCAACGGCAAGGGGCGGATCGCCCCGCAGGATCATTGGCGGCGCGACGACAGCCAGTTTGTCGAGGGGCGCGCCCAACTCTCGGCCTATTTCGCCGGTGAGCTGCGCGCTTTCGATCTTGAGCTGATGCCAGTCGGATCGCCCTTCCAGCTCGCGGTCTGGCAGGCACTTGCCGCCATCCCCTATGGCGCGACAACATCCTACGGCGAGATCGCCAACCGCATCGGTCATCCGTCGGCGAGCCGTGCCGTCGGCGCCGCCAACGGCGCCAATCCAATTCCCATCATCGTTCCCTGCCACCGGGTGATCGGCGCGTCGGGTGCCCTCACCGGCTTCGGCGGCGGCATCGATACCAAGCGCTGGCTGCTGGCGCACGAGCAAGGCGGCAAACCGGACGACCTTCAAGGCAGTCTGTTTTAGACCGGACTTACCGACTCCGGCCCGCGCCTTGCTTTTCTTGCCCCGGACGAGCACGTTTACGCCAACGTTCACAAGATTGCCGCAGAACTTGTCGACGATCGATGTGGAGGCGGTTCGCCGAGGCTTTGGAGTTCATATGACCGCATTCGAGCTCAGCGAGGCTCCCGCCCGACGTCGGTTTTCCGGCTCCGCGACTCTTGTCATTGTCGCGATCGTGGCGGTGGCAACGCTGGCCCAGGTCAACGCGGACAGCTTCTATTACGGTGACCTTCTCACCTTCTTCCTGCCCTCGCTGTTCGATATTTCCGTTGCCGCCATACTGATGGCTCTTGTCGCTCGCCATCGCCTCCTCGCAGCAATCGCCCTCATTCTCGCCGTGCTCAACGGCCTGCCGCTCTTCTTGCCGATCGACCGCGCCGCCGCCTCGGCCAGCGGACGAGAACTGCGCGTCGCCACCAGCAACGTGCTGGGCAACCGGAGCGATTACGACGACCTCATCGCCTGGAGCACCAAATCCGGCATCGACGTGCTCGGCCAACAGGAAGTCAGCGGTTACGTGCTGCGGCATTTCGATGCGCTGCGCGCGCATTTTCCATCAGTGCCTCCGGCCGACCTCCTCGGTCGCCATCCGGAGGTCATGGCCTGGTCCGACTGGCGGATCATCAAGGCCGAACACGTCCCGAATGTACCCTTCGTGGTGCCCGACGAAGGCTGGGGCGGCAATCCTCTGAGACTGGAACTTGTTCCGCCAGGCACGCCTGACGCCGTGTCAGGCTCCGCCTTGAAGCCGGCCGTAGTCGTCTACGTGCTGCATCCCACGACACCACGCAGTTTCGATCAGTGGGAAAGCCGCAACCTCTATCTGAGCGTGGTGGCAAGGTCGATTGCCGCAGAGCCACCGGGCACACCCGTCGTCGTTTTGGGCGATTTCAACACACCCACCTGGTCGCCGTTCTTTCAGTCGTTCCTGAAGAAATCCGGTCTGGTCGATGCCGCCGGTACCGGCTGGCCGGCCGCCACCCGCTTCTCCAGACGCTGGCTGGTCAAATTCGCCCACTTTGGCTCGCCGATCGACCACATCCTGGTATCGCGCAATATCGAGGTGAGGCACTTCGAGGTAGGCCCCGATATCGGCTCCGATCACTTCCCAGTGGTTGCCGACTTGCGTCTGCCATAAGCTCACCACCAGGAGACCGGCAGCGCGGCGCCACGAAGGACTGCCTCGACGTCCGGACGGAAGCCACCATCGGCCGCATGCAACACGATACCGGGCAATATCCGAAACGGCGCCCGCCCCTGCGGCCGGCCGCGCAGGATCAACCGATGCGCCGGCTCGCCGGCATGCGCATGGATCGGCAGCAAGGCGAGCGAACCGAAGCGGCTGCCGATGGCCGACAAGAGGCGCGGCAACTCGTCGGCGCGAAAAATCACCGTCAGTGTGCCGGAGGGTTTCAGCGCGGCAGCGGCGGCGCGAACCCAACCGTCGATCGCATCGGTGGGCACCGCATGAGCCCGCGCCCGTGCCGGCGCCGGCGACGAACGACCGCGATCGGCAGGATGGAACGGTGGATTCATGATGGCATGGTCGGCCATATCGTCCACCAAGCCGGCCGTCCGGCGCTCGGCGGCCGGTGCCAGCACGTCGGCAACGACAACATCGACCCGACCGGTGGTGGTGGCATTCAGCGTCGTGTTGCCCTCGGCAAGATGCGCCAGTTCCGGATCGATCTCCACCAGCGTGACGCTTGTTTCTGGCAATCGATGCGCCACCGCGAGCCCGGCGACGCCTACCCCAGCGCCGAGATCGACCACATGGCCGGTCGTGCCCTCCGGCAAGGCTGCGGCGAGCAATATGGCATCGAGGCCGGCCCGATGCGAACCGGAGAGCGGCTGATCGATCATAAGCTGATTGTCGAGAAAACCGTCACGGCTGACGGCACCCAAGACAGTCACCGACCCGGCTCCGTGTTCGCCCTGGGGCGCAGTTCCGCGCCCAGCCCAGCGTCGGTAATAAGGCGGCGGGCACGGATGGCTTCATCCGCATCGACCAGAACGCGGCGGGGAAATGCGCCGACCATTCCCTCCAGCGCACTCATCGCCTGGTCGGCGACGATATAACCGATGCCAGCGTCTTTCAGCAGGGCCTCGACGAAGGAGATGGTCACCAAATCGTTGGTGCGGATCAATTCTTCCATGGAACCTCCGGATTTGCCGATGGCTATCCCTGATGAGATTCGACATTATCCGCTTGGCGGCCTAATGGTCACCCAATTAATCTTTCTCATGCGCGGGCACCGACTCGTGTCGGGAAGCGTTGTGGACACACAACCGGCAGCAGGCCGGACGGATGGTTCGGGAGTGGAAGGTTTGAGCTCGGTCGCACCTCAGCACAGCAACGCTCCGGCGGCACCGCGCGAGAAATCGATCGCGCCCCTGATGCAGCTTGTCGATGCCGACATGCAGCGGGTCAACCAGATGATTCTCGACATGGCCGCCGCCAATGCCGAGATGATTCCCGAAATCGCCCGCCATCTGATCGACTCCGGCGGCAAGCGGTTGAGGCCGATGCTGACCCTCGCCGCAGCTCTCGCTTGTGGCTATCGGGGCGATGATCACGTCAAGCTGGCCGCCACCGTCGAGTTCATGCATACGGCAACACTCCTGCATGATGACGTGGTCGACGAGAGTGAGTTGAGGCGTGGCAAGCCATCGGCGCGCATGGTCTGGGGCAACCAGGCGAGCGTCCTGGTTGGCGACTATCTGCTCGGCCAAGCCTTCCGCACCATGGTCGAAGTCGGCTCGCTCGACGCACTCGCCGTGCTATCGCGCGCCGCCGCCGTGATCGCCGAGGGCGAGGTGCTGCAACTGGTTGCCGCCAAGCACCTGACGACCAGCGAAGAGCAGTATCTGCAGGTGATCAACGCCAAGACGGCGGCCCTCTTTTCGGCGGCTACCGAGGTCGGTCCGATCATCGCCGGCAGTTCCGCCGAGGTGCGCATTGGGCTCGCCGACTATGGCACCCAACTCGGCCTGGCGTTCCAACTCGTCGACGACGCGCTCGACTACGGCGGCTCATCGATGACGCTCGGCAAGAAGGTGGGCGACGACTTCCGCGAAGGCAAGGTAACGCTGCCGATCCTGATCGCCGCCACCCGGGGTGGCGACGCCGATCGTGAATTCTGGCAGCGCACCATCGAGCGCGGGGAGATCGAAGACGCCGATCTTGACCGCGCCATCGAACTGCTAGGAAGGCACAACGCCATCGCCGCCACCGTCGAGCGCGCCCGCGCCTATGGCGACAAGGCGATCACCGCGCTCGACGTGCTGGAAGACGGTCCCTACCGGGCAGCGCTGGAAGACGTGGTGCATTTCTGCGTCAGCCGCGTCAGCTAATCTCTTAGAAAGAACATGAAAAAGTCCAGCCAAACTATTGACTGAACTTTATATTTATACCTTATCCCTTGTTCGACACACCGGCTTCGGCGAAGGTCGCCATGCCTGTGTGCACGTCGGCTGCCGCACGGATGATCGACCCGGCGATGGCCGCGCCCGTGCCTTCGCCGAGGCGGAATCGCAGGTCGACGATCGGCTCCTTGCCCAGCCGGGCGATGACATCGCGGTGAGCGCCTTCCACCGAGGCATGGGCGATCTGAACGTGATCGATGGAGTGCGGATCGACGGCATGCAGCACCGCTGCGGCCGCAGTCACGACATAACCATCGACCACCACCGGGATGTTCTGGTGACGCGCGGCAATGATGGCACCGGCCATGGCGGCGATCTCACGGCCACCAACCTGGCGCAGAACCTCCAGGCCGTCGCGCTCACCGTTGCCGAGACGCGCCACGGCGGCAGCCACCGCGTCGCGCTTGCGGGTCAGACCGGCGTCGTCGACACCGGTACCGCGACCGATCCAGTCCGAAGCCGCGCCGCCATAGAGCGCGTGATAAATGGCCGCGGCCACCGTGGTGTTGCCGATACCCATTTCGCCGAGCATCAACAGATCGGTACCGCCGGCCACCGATTCCATACCGAAGGCCATGGTGGCGGCGCAGCCGGCCTCGTCGAAGGCATCCTGTTCGGTGATGTCGGGCGTCGGCATCTCAAGTGCCAGCTCGAACACCTTCAGCCCGTAGTTGTAGCTCTTGCAGAGCTGGTTGATGGCAGCGCCCCCGGCCGTGAAGTTGGCCACCATCTGGAAATTCACCTCGACCGGGAAAGCCGAGACGCCCTTGGCGGCGACGCCGTGACTGGCCGCGAAAATCGACACCATCGGGTGGCGCGCCGCCGGCCGCTCTACCCGCTGCCAGGCGGCCAGCCACTCGGCGAGTTCCTCAAGCCGGCCGAGCGAGCCCAGCGGCTTGGTCAGTTGCGCATTGCGCGCACGGACGGCGGCGACCGAGGCTTCGTCCGGCCCCGGCATCGAACGGATCAGCTCGCGAAAATCATCGAACGGCAGGCCGGACATCGAGGGAATCATATCTTGGTCTTTCTGATTGAACTGGAAACGGCAAGTCTGGATTTAGTACCAGGACTGCTACAATGCCGCGAAATGACACAACATTTAGCGGGTTCACGCTATACATGACTCGCGCGGCGGCCTACAAATGAAGAATGCTTCGTGATGAACTCCTCCACCGTCTTGCCGATCTCGGCGCCTCGCTCCGCTTCTTCTCGCGTCTGCCCGTGCCGCAGCTCGGGCGGCTGGATGACACCGGCGCCTTACCTGAACTGCCAAAGGCGGCGGCGATAGTGCCGCTCGCCGGCTTCCTGATTGCCCTACCGGCGGCGCTCATCGGCGGCGCGATCGGTTCGGCAAGCCTGCCCGATCTCCTCGTCGGCCTCATCGTCGTCGCCGCGCTGGTGGTTCCAACCGGGGCGTTGCACGAGGACGGCCTCGCCGACAGCGCCGACGGCCTCGTCGGCGGCACCACGGTCGAAAAGCGGCTCCTTATCATGAAGGACAGCCGCATCGGCACCTTCGGCGGGCTCGCCCTGATTCTGGCGACGTTGATCCGCGCCAGCGCCTACGGCGCGCTGTTCGCGCACCCGGCGGCGGGCGTCTTTGCCGTGCTGGGTGGCGGCGCCTTGAGCCGCCTCGCCATGACAGCCCTTTGGGCGGCACTGCCCAACGCTCGGCCGGACGGCCTTGCCGCAAGGCTGGGCCAGCCGGACCGCCGCGCCGTTGCCCTCGGCGCCGGATTGACGGTCCTGCTCTTGTCGCCATTGCCGGTACTGATTGGCGCTCCGGCCACACTCCTCGGCATCGCCTTTGCCGGCCTCTTCACCCTCGCCTTCGCCGCCATCGC
Source organism: Pseudomonadota bacterium (assembly GCA_018262505.1). Classification (GTDB taxonomy): domain Bacteria; phylum Pseudomonadota; class Alphaproteobacteria; order Rhizobiales; family Pleomorphomonadaceae; genus Pleomorphomonas. Next base: position 7,032 of record JAGSYV010000055.1, on the reverse strand, counting down.
CCGCGACAAGATCGGCGGACAGACCGGCGACATCCTGGGCGCGACGCAGGTGCTTGCTGAAGCGGCCTTCCTCATCGGCCTCCTGATCGGCAGGTGACACCATGGTGGAAACGCCTTGCGTCAAGATTTGTCGCATTCTGGAGGGCGGAAGCCTCTGCCGCGGCTGCGGTCGCACGCTCGACGAGATCGCCCGTTGGACGGAGATGAGCCCCGAGGAGCGACGGGCGATCATGGGCGGTCTTGCGGAGCGGCTCAAGCGCGCCAACATGCTGGATAACGCATCCAAATCGGAGGCCTGAGCCGATGCGGCAACCGGTGCTCTACGTGGCCGTGGCGATCCTGATCGTCGCCACCGGCGTCCTGCTGATCTTTGGTAGGTCGGGCGATATCGCCGGCATCGCCCCGGCGCAATTTGCCAACGCCGCCTATCTCTCGATCTTTGCGCTGCTGATCGGCGCTTCGCTGGCGTTCGGCCGCCACCGCATCAACGCGCGGCTATGGCATATCGCCGTGTGGCTTGCCGTTTTCCTGGCGCTTGCCGCTGGCTATCGCTGGTTCCATCAGGTGCCGACGGTGATCGTGCCGAGCGAGAATGCCCACTCGACGGCGATCTGATCAGTCCGTCACTCTTTTGGCAAAGCGCGCCGCCAGCACGCTGACGATGACCAGTTGCAGGAAGTGGAAAACCATGATCGGCGCGACGATCAGGCCGATGGCGGCGTTCTGACCGAACATCACCGGCGCCAGCGGCACGCCGGTTGCCAGCGACTTCTTGGAGCCGCAGAACTGGCAGGCGATGCGATCGCGGATATTGAAACCCATGATGGCGCAGACACCGTTCATGATGAGATAGACCACCACGAACAGCATCACCGAGGCGACGGCGATTTCCAGCACCACCGAGAGATCGTTGGCGCTCCAGACACCGGCCGCCACGGAATCACAGAAAGAATTGTAGACGATGGCGAGGATGGTGGAGCGATCGGCGAGCTTTACCCAGAAAGCGTTGCGATGCGCCCAACCGCCGAGCCAGCGGCGAGCAATCTGGCCGAGAATGATCGGCACCAGGACCAGCATCACCACCTTGAGCATCACCGGCAAGAGCGGCATGTCGATGCCGTTGCGCTTCATGTACCAGCTCATCAGGAGCGGCGTGACGAAAACGCCGAGCAAACTGGACAGCGACGCGTTGAACACGGCGGCTGGCACGTTGCCGCGGGCGATGTTGGTCATCGCCACCGAAGAGGACACGGTGGACGGCAACGCCGCGACGTAGAAGAAGCCGAGCCAGAGATCGTCCGAGAGCAGGCCCGGCATCGCTGTTCGGGCGGCCAGCAGCAAGACCGGAAACAGTATGAAGGTGGCAAATTGCACGCAGACATGCAGGCGCCAATGCAGAACGCCCGCCTTCATCCTTTCCGGCGACAGCGCCAGTCCATAGAGGAAGAACACCACCGAGACGCCGTAGGTGGTGACATACTCAAAATGCAGCGGCCCACCGCTCTTGCCAGGGACCGGCCAGACGAGCGCCAGCGCCACCATCAAAACGAGGCCAAAGAGGAAGTAATCGAGCTTGGGCAGGCGGAGGGACACGACAGACGAACTTTCGAATATCAGGCGGCCTTGCGGCGCTGGAGCGCGTCGAGTGCCGCGTCGATGACCTCGAGGCCGGCGCCTTCCTTGACGCCTCCCTCGGTCAGGATCCGACGCCAGGCGCGGGCGCCGGGGACCTTGTGATAGAGGCCAAGCATATGGCGGGTAAAGGCAGACAGCCGGCCGCCGGCGGCAAGATGAGCGGCGATATGGGGCCGCATCCGCTCGATCGCCTCGAAAGGATCGGCATCCTCGCTGTCCGCGCCGTAGATCAAACGGTCGACCGACCCGAGCAGCGCCGGCTCCTGGTAGGCGGCACGCCCCAGCATGACGCCGTCCAGCGTCTTCAGGAGATCAAGGGCGGCATCGAGATCGTTGATGCCGCCGTTGACGCCGATAAACACATTCGGATAGCGCGCCTTGAGGCGGCGGACACGGTCATAGTCGAGCGGCGGGATGTCGCGATTTTCCTTGGGGCTGAGGCCTTTCAGCCACGCCTTGCGGGCGTGCACCCACAGGGCCGACACGCCCACGGCGATCACAGCGTCGGCGAGCCGATCAAGCGCCTCCTCAGGATCCTGATCGTCGACGCCGATGCGGCACTTGACGGTGACCGGCACGCTGACCACCGCCCGCATCGCCGCGACGCAGTCGGCGACCAGCGCCGGCTCAAGCATCAGGCAAGCGCCAAATCGGCCGGACTGCACACGATCGGACGGACAGCCGACATTGAGGTTGATCTCGTCATAGCCCCAGTCCTCTCCCACCCTGGCAGCAAACGCCAGCTCGGCCGGATCGGACCCGCCGAGTTGCAGCGCGACGGGATGCTCCTCAGGATAAAAGCCCAGCAACTTCTCGCGATCGCCGAAGCGGATCGCCGCCGTCGTCACCATCTCCGTATAAAGCAGCGCGCGCGCACTCAGTTGCCGATGGAACAGCCGACAATTGCGGTCCGTCCAATCGAGCATTGGTGCTACCGCAAAAATCGGCCCCGAGGAATACAGGGAATTCGCTGAATTCTGCGGATTTCCGAGGCTACCTAGCATGCCGATTTGGTCTCGTATGTTGTGATCAACACCCGTTTGCGATACCGTTTACAACAAATGTCGTAAAGCCAGAGGCCATGTTGTAAATGGGTTCGATCATCGAGCGGAAAAGAAAAGACGGAACGGTCGCTTATATGGCGCAAATCATGATGATGCGCGACCGGAAAATCGTGTTCCGCGAGAACAGAACGTTTGAACGCCGCCCCGCCGCCACCGCTTGGCTAAAGAAGCGCGAAGCGGAACTCGCTCAACCGGGAGCGCTCACCTCCGCCAGGGCGGCGAAACGGTCAGCAACCCTCGCCGACGCCATCGACAAGTACGTTCGAGAAAGCACTCGCCCGATCGGCAAAACCAAAGCCCAAGTCCTGGAGACGATCAAAAGTTTCGACATCGCGGACATACCCTGCCCTGAAATCGGAAGCCAACAAATCACGGCCTTCGCAACGGAGCTTAGGAAAACGCGCGCGCCGTCCACGGTCTCGAACTATCTCTCGCACCTATCGGCCGTGTTCCGTATCGCTCGCCCGGCATGGGGGTACGAGCTGAATTACGACGCCGTGCGTGACGCTTTTATCGTCGGCAAGGCCCTCGGTCTGACGGGGCGTTCCAAGGTTAGGGAGCGCCGACCTACGATTGGAGAGATGGACAAGCTCATGGCCCACTTCGCGAAGGGCCATGCGAAACGCCCCTCATCCAACCCAATGCACAAAGTGGCCGCCTTCGCGATGTTCTCAACACGTCGCCTTGAAGAGATCACCCTCATCCGGTGGTCTGACCTTGATGAAGAAGGCTCTCGGATCTTGGTCCGCGACATGAAGAATCCGGGTGAAAAAGTCGGCAACAACGTCTGGTGCGATATCCCTGCCCCCGCACTGCGGATCATCCAGTCAATGGACCAAACCGAAGAGCGCATTTTCCCTTTCAGCACAGACGCCATCGGAGCCTCATTCACACGCGCGGTCGCACTCCTCGGCATTGAGGATCTGCACTTCCATGACCTTCGGCACGAAGGGGTTTCTCGGTTGTTTGAGATGGGCTTGAGCCTACCTCGCGTAGCCGCCGTGTCGGGGCATCGCTCGTGGAACACTCTCAAGCGCTACACCCACTTGCGGCAGGTCGGAGACAAATGGGCCGGATGGGAGTGGCTGGAAAGGATCGCGCCGATCGCCGGGGATTAGGCGGTATCCAGGCACCCGCCCCCGCACTTTGTGTCCCCAATTGCGGGATTAACTCACCTTCCGAGTGTCATGGCGCATCGTTCCGCCCGATCCCGCACCATGTCAGAAAGCCGGCCAAGCACGATTTCATCGACTCCCTGCGCGCAGAGTGAGTCAACTGCCCCCCTCGCCTTCGCTGTCGTCCGTTCGCAGAGTTCTCGCAGCCGTCTACGAACGAGCGGAAGACCGAGACCGGCGCCGGCGGCAAACGCCGCCCAGCCCTCGGCGTCCAGTTCCTCTAGCGTTGCCCGCTTGCCGATCCTCATGGCGAATTTCGGTGACAGCTCTGGATAGGCGACGGTTGCGAGCAGGTCGTAAAGCGGCGCGAGACGCGGACCTTCATTGCTGTAGAGGATAGAGAAGTTCTTGCCATGCGCATCAGCGTTGCCGGCGATCACGTTGAAGATCACGGCATCCAGCAGCTTCAGAACATCGACGGCGGGACGTGCAGCGGTGCGGCGAAGAAGGGCAAAGCAATCCTTGAGAGTCGGCCCACCTTCAGTGGCGTATTTGGTCTCCGGAGGCACACCGAGCGCTTGGCAGAAATCCTCCTGATGGATGCGGCGCACGCTTCCATCCTGATTGGTGGCCCGGTCATAGCGCTGGACCAGCAGAAATGTCCGATCGTGGACGACACGCGGCTCGACCGATGCGACATCGAGGCCGATCGTGGCGGCAAGGCGCATCATAAAGGCTTCATTCTCGGTCGTAGCCGTGAAGCGCGATATCGGTGGTTTGAGAATATGCGTTGTAGGCTGGCCCGGCGCTGGCAACGCAACTGCCCCGTCCACCAGAACCACCGGCACTTTCGATTGCGCCCCAGCGAGAGAGAGGCGTAACCCTTCCTCGCCAGCGAGCAGTGGGCGGAGAGGCAACGCGTCCAGAACCCTGATCAAGCCTCGATCGTCAAGCGGTATTGCTCGCTCACCCGTTGCAGGAACAGTCGGTATTTCGCCGGGCGGCAGAAGCTGAAGCGCGCCCGCGACATCGCCACCAAGACGATCGAGAAGGGCAAAATCATTGCCACGAGAAACGCCGAGCGCCTGTGCGACGGCGTCACGCTGGCTTTCTTCGGGCAGGAGACCTCCGAAGAACGGGCGGCACTCGCGACGGATGAAGGACTCCGCGCGCTTCGGCAGCGAGGCAGACAAGGGCGGCGCCTCTTCATTGCCAAGCCACTCCGACGCGTAGGCGAAGCCTAGTTCGCCGTGCTGGTCTTGCGTCAGTTGCCCAACAAGGCGCCCATCCCACCAGACGTCCAGGGTGCGTATCATGCCTTCCGCTCCCGCTTGGATTCGGGCGGAGTGGTGATATCGAGTGAACACCCTAGCGCGGCTAGAACCTGAAGGATTTTGCCAATTTGCGCGGTTGGCTTACCCGCTTCGAGATCGACAATAAAACGCGGGCCAACGCCTGAAGCGCCAGCGAGTTCGTCCTGACGTAGGCCAGCGGCCTTGCGGGTGGCTCGAACAATGTCGCCGATGTCGGCGGTCGTGAGGGGATGCTTGACCATGATATTTACCGAGCGGGAATATATCACGCATTTTCGGAAAAGATCTATGGAAATTTCCCGTTCGGGAAAACCGATGCTTTGGGGCGTCCCTGAAGAATGAAATATTCCCGATCGGGAAAATCTCCGGGACCAACCGCCCCCGATGCTTCGCCGGTGTTTCTGATGCGGACCGAAAGGCCCGCCCTTGAGTATTTGGGTGTCCGCGTATATGTTAGTCAGGGTTAGCTAATGAGGCGATGATGTCCACGATCAATATGCTCGACGCCAAGACGCACCTTTCAAAGCTTGTTGGCGACGTCGAGAGTGGTGCTGTTAAAGAGGTCATCATCGCCCGCAACGGCAAGCCGGCGGCGAAGCTCGTGCCGATCGGCAAGGCGCGAAGCAGCGGCAAGCGGCTGGGATTGCTAAAGGGGCGGTTCAAGGCGATGACGCTTGAAGACTTCAACGCCAGCGACGAGGCCGTCGCCGCGCTTTTCAGCGGTCAGGAGCGCGGTTGATTTATGCGCCTGTTGCTTGATACCCACGTGGCGATCTGGGCCTTGGTTTCGCCTGACCTCATCCCGGATCGCATTGCCGATCTCATCGCCGACCCGGAGAACGATATCTACGTGTCGGCGGCAAGTGTCTGGGAGATCGGCATCAAGTTCGCCCTCGGCAAGCCAAGCGCGCCGCCGTTCTCGGCTCAGGACGCCATTTCCTATTTCACTGAGGCCGGTTTTATCTCGCTGCCGATCACGGCAGCCCACGCCGCTGCGGTGGAGGAGCTTCCACCGATCCACGCCGATCCCTTTGACAGGATTCTCGTTGCTCAAGCCATCAGTGAGCCGCTGCGGTTGATCAGTCACGACGCTAAGGTCGCCGCATACGGGTCCGCTGTCCTCAGTTGGTAGCCGAGTTTCCGCTCACTTCCCTACGGCGAGCCTACGAATATCTATTAGGCGTCGACAAACCCAACGTTCGCAACATTCGGATCTTGCAAGCGGCAGTTCGTTCCGCTACCTGTAATAACAGTCGTTATAACATGAGGCTCGAACTCCATGGTTCTCGCTCTGAAGCTGACTAAGGTCGGCAACTCAGTCGGCAGTGTCTTCCCCAAGGAGGTGATGGCGCGGCTTCATGTCGAGCAGGGAGATACCCTCTACCTGACCGAAGCGCCCGGAGGCTTTCGGGTCACGCCCTATGAGCCGGGGTTCGAGGAGCAGATGGAGGCGGCCCAGCGGGTGATGAAGAAGCGCCGCAACGTACTCCGCGAGCTGGCGAAGTGACCGACGAAACCAAGTTGCCGGTGATCTGGTTAAGCAAGGCAGTCGTGCTCGCCGCCCACGAAGAGCAGCTTTCCGAACATGGCGGCGCCGTGGGGCTTAGGGATGACGGGCTACTGGAATCCGCCTTGGCGCGCCCGAAGCACCTCTTTTCCTACACGGAACCCGAGCCCGACATTCCAGCTCTTGCCGCTTCCTATGCCTTCGGCATTGCGCGAGATCACCCTTTCACCGATGGCAACAAACGAACCTCGCTGGTTGTCGCCGAAACCTTCATGCTTCTCAACGGCATAGAGCTGGAGGCCGGCGACGCTGAGCTTCTGACCACTTGGCTGCAACTTGCCAAGGGAGAAATCAGCGAGAGCAATTTGGCAGCTTGGCTCAGGGAACGTAGCGTGCCT
>JAGSYV010000178.1 GCA_018262505.1 Pseudomonadota bacterium | reverse complement strand
GACAAGCCGCTGCTGCACACCGTGCGCGGCGCCGGCTACATGATCCGCGAGGCCGGCCCGGACAGGGGCGGGGAGGCCGCATGGGTGCGCTCGGGCGGCTGATCCGGACAACGGCCTTCAAGCTGTCGCTGGTCTATCTCGTCGTCTTCTCCGGCCTGACGCTGTTCCTGACGGCCTATATCGCCAACAACACGGCCCAACTGCTCGATTCCCAGGTTACCGAAACGATCGACAGCGAGATCAATTCGCTGTCCGATCAGTATGAGCGCGGCGGCCTCCGTCAGCTCGTCAGCGCTGTCGATCTGCGCAGCCGCCGTCCGGGCGCCAGCCTCTATCTCGTCGCCGACTCGTCCGGCCGTACGGTCGTCGGCAACGTCGCCGATCCGCCACTGTCCATCCTCGGCCTGTCGGACGGCGACACCACGTCCGTCACCTACCAGCGGCTCGACGGCGATGCCGGCCGCCGCTATGACGCGGTTGTCAGGGTGTTCGCCTTGCCCGGCGGCTTCAAGCTGTTGGTCGGCCGCGACATCAGCGAGATCGGTCAGCTCCGCTTGCTGATTTTCGGCGCCTCCCGCTATGCCATCATCGTCATGGTGCTGACGGGCTTTATCTCCTGGTTCTTCATCGGGCGTTCTGTGCTGAAGCGCGTCGAGAACATGGCCGAAACCTCTCGCCGGCTGATGTCCGGTGATCTCACCCATCGACTAGCCATCAAAGGCTCGCACGACGAGTTCGATAACCTCGCCCTCAGCCTCAACGAGATGCTCGATCGCATCGAAGCGCTGATGACCGGCTTGCAGGAGGTCTCCGACAATATCGCCCACGATCTCAAGACGCCGCTCAATCGGTTGCGTGGCCGCCTTGAGGAGACGCTGCGGCGCGGCGGTGAGGTTGAGGACTATCGCGAGGCCATCACCTCGGCCATGGAAGAGGCGGACAATCTGATCCGTATCTTCGACGCTCTCCTCAAGATCGCCCGGATGGAGGCCGGTTCTTCGGGCGACAGCTTCGAGTCGCTCGACGCCGCCGATATCCTCGACGAGATCGTCGAACTCTACGAGCCGGTGGTGGAAGACGCCGGCGGCCGCCTCACTCTCGAAACAAAGCGGCCGTTGCCCCTAAAGGGTAACCGCACGCTCCTGAGCCAAGCCTTGTCCAACCTGATCGACAATGCCATCAAGTATGGCCAACCCGAAGGTGGGAAGGGATTGTCGATTGCGCTGACCGGGGCCTTCGATGGCGAGGATATTTGCCTGATGGTGACCGACAACGGCCCCGGCATTCCCGAGGCCGACCGGAAGAAGGCATTGTCGCGCTTTGGCCGGCTCGACGAGGCTCGCAGCCGGCAGGGATCGGGTCTCGGTCTGTCGCTGGTGGCGGCCGTGGCGCGCCTGCATGGCGGACGGGTGGTGCTCGGGGATGCCGAGCCGGGCCTCAAAGCCAGCCTGCATCTTCCGAAGGCCTAGATCGCCGTCGAGGAGATGCGGCTTAGGCTGGGACGCGCGAAACAAGAGGACGGGCGAGACCATCAAGCCGTGATGGATCTCCGCCAAAGGGACTGGAGTGGACGATGGGGGACGGAGAGGGCATGAAACAGCGGGCTGAGGGCCTGCTCAAGGACCGCATCGCCATTATTCCCCCCCAAGGTCCCGATCTCGCTATTGCCGGTTCGCTTTTGGGTGATTGTCTGGCCGGTTCAGGCGGAGAGGCGCTCGCCGCATTGTTTGCCAGTACGCCGGCGGCCCGCGAACTGATACTCGCCGCCGCATCCAATAGTGCGCATTTGCGCGAGGTGGCATTGCGCGATGGCGAAAGGTTATGCCGCGTTCTTTCAAGCGATCCGGCGGTGCTGGTCGATGGCCTTATCGCTTCGCTCTCCGAACCTGCCGTCGACGAACCGGCGTTGCGCCGCCGCCTCCGCCGCGTCAAGGCTGAGGCGGCGCTCGCCATTGCCTTGGCCGATGTCGCCGGTGTCTGGGACGTGATGGAGGTGACCGGTGCGCTGACCCGGCTCGCTGACGCCAGTCTTTCCGCCGCCATCCGATTCCTGCTGCTCGAGGCCGACACCGCCGGCAAGCTGAGGCTGCCTGATCGCTCCGACCCGGAGCGCGGTTCGGGCTGGATCATCCTTGCCATGGGCAAGCAGGGCGCCTTCGAACTCAATTACTCCTCGGACATCGACCTTATCGTCTTCTTCGATCCCGCCGCGGTGCCATCGGCCGACAAGGACGACCTGACCACGCTGTTCGTCCGCCTGACCCGCCGTCTCGTTGCCATCCTGCAGGAGCGGACCGCCGACGGCTACGTGTTCCGCACGGACCTGCGCTTGAGACCGGACGCCGGCGCGACGCCGGTGGCCATGTCGACCATGGCGGCGCTGATCTACTACGAAAGTGCCGGTCAGAACTGGGAACGGGCCGCGATGATCAAGGCGCGGCCGGCGGCCGGCGACATCGCCGCCGGCGAGCGCTTCCTCGGCGATCTCAAGCCCTACGTCTGGCGCAAGTATCTTGATTATGCCGCCATCCGCGACATTCATTCGATCAAGCGGCAGATCCACGCCCACAAGGGACATGGCGAGATCGCCGTTGCCGGTCACAACGTCAAGCTGGGGCGGGGCGGCATCCGCGAGATCGAGTTCTTCGTGCAGACGCAGCAGCTGATTGCCGGCGGTCGCAACGTCGACCTGCGCGGCCGGCAGACGTTGGCGATGCTCGATGCGCTGGTGGCGCAAGGCTGGCTCGGCGAACCGGCCCGCGACCTGCTGGCAGAGGCCTACCGTTTCCTGCGCCGCGTCGAACATCGCGTGCAGATGCTCAACGACGAGCAGACCCACACCTTGCCCGACGACGCGGAAGGACTTGCCCGCGTCGCTCACCTGATGGGATTCGAAGATCCCGCGGCGTTCGGCGCCGCGCTCAGGCAACGGCTGATCGCCGTCAGCGACCAGTATTCCGAGCTGTTCGAGGAAGAGGCCGATCTTTCCTCGCAGCACGGCAACATGGTGTTTACCGGCAACGACATCGATCCCGGCACGCTCGATACCTTCACCCAACTCGGCTTCGCCCGGCCGGAAGATGCCATCCGCATCGTCGCCTCCTGGCACTTCGGCCGCTATTCGGCCATGCGATCGCCGCGCGCCCGCGAACTTCTCACCGAGATTACGCCGCGTCTCATCATCGCCTTCTCGGAAACCGATGCGCCCGATGCGGCGCTGATCGCTTTCGACCACTTCCTGGCTCACCTACCGGCCGGCGTCCAGCTGTTCTCGCTGCTGTCCTCGAACCAGTCGCTGGTGACGCTGCTCGCCATGGTGATGGGCAATTCGCCCTATCTCGCCGAAACGGTGGCCCGACGGCCGCATGTGGTGGATGCCCTTCTGGAACCGCAGTTCTTCGGTGCGCTGCCGGGGCGGGTCGAGCTGACACGCCGGCTCGACGTTTTCTTCGGCGAGGCGCGCGGCTATGAGGATGTGCTCGACCGTGCCCGCATCTTCGCCCAGGAACAGAAGTTTCTGATCGGCGTCCGCGTCATCACCGGCACTGCCGCCGCCCGCCAACTCGGCCAGAGCTTTTCCCGCCTTGCCGACCTATTGCTTGAGCGGGTGCTGACCGCCACGGCGGCCGAACTGGAACTCCAGCACGGGTCCGTGCCGGGTGGCCGAGTGGCGCTTGTCGCCATGGGCAAGCTCGGCAGCGAGGAACTGACCGCCGCTTCGGACCTCGACCTGATCCTGCTCTATGATCATGATCGTGATGCGGTGCAAAGCGATGGCCGACGGCCGATCTCGCCCAACCAATATTACGCGCGGTTGACGCAGCGTCTGGTGACGGCGATCACCGCCCCGACCGCCGAGGGGACGCTCTACGACGTCGATTTCCGCCTGCGCCCGTCGGGCAACGCCGGGCCGCTTGCCACCCGTATCGATGCTTTTGAGCGCTATCAGCGTGAAGAAGCCTGGACTTGGGAGCACATGGCGCTGACCCGCGCCCGCGTTGTCGCCTCGACCGGTGGTCTCGGCCAGGAGGCGGAGCGGATCATCGCCGAGACGCTATGCCAGCAGCGCGATCCCAAGAAGGTGTTCGCCGACGCCGCCGACATGCGGGCTCGCCTTGAGCAGGAAAAGGGGTCTGCCGATCTGTGGAATCTCAAGCGAGTGCCCGGCGGCCTTGTCGATCTCGAGTTCATCGCCCAGACGCTGCGTCTCGTCAATGATTGGCGGGAACCGGCCATTCGCCTGCGCAATACCGAGGCGGCCTTGCTGTCGGCTGCCACCCACAGTCTTCTCTCGCCGACGCATCGCGATGTTCTGTTGCCGGCCATCCGTCTGTTTGGCGACCTGACCCAGGCCCAGCGGTTGACGCTGCCGGTGAAGGCGTCCGTGGCGGAAGCGCCGCGCGGCGTCCACGACGTGCTTTGTCGTGTGGCATCGGCGCCCTCGCTCGCTCAGCTTGAGGCGGAATTGCGCGAGCGGCAGGCGGCGGTGCGCGACGCGTTCGTCGAAATCGTCGGGCCGGTGGTTCGTCGGGGCGACTGATTCAATGCACGGTTCGCCGGGGCTCGGTGAAGGCTTCAGGCCCGGCGACGACCCGAGGGTAGGTGGTAGCGGCCGCCGACCCCGCCTGCGACGTTGCCACGGCAGCGGTGCCGTCGCTCGCCGTCGGCGCGGCGATACGCGGCATCGAGATGGTGACCGTCGTTCCCGATCCTTCCACCGACTCGATCGTCATGCGGCCGCCGTGCAGCGCCACCAGCGATTGGGCGATGGCGAGCCCCAGGCCGGAGCCGGGATGCTTGCGCGTCAGCTGGTTCTCCACCTGCACGAAGGGCTTGGCGATCTGGTCGAGCGAAGCGGCGGGAATGCCGATGCCGGTGTCGCTCACCGAGAACAAGACATTGTCACCCACCTGTCGCGTCCGCACCGTGACGGTGCCGGCCGCCGGCGTGAACTTCAGTGCATTGGACAGAAGGTTGAGCGCCACCTGCTTGACGGCGCGGCGATCGGCCACCATCGGCTCGCCCGCCTCGAAATCGGTGGCGAGGATGATCTGCCGCGTCTCGGCCTGCGACGACATGATGCGCACGCACTCGCCGAGCACCTCGTCGACCACCACGGACTCGAGCGCGAGATTGACCCGGCCGGCTTCGATCTTGGACATGTCGAGGATGTCAGAGATGACGTTGAGCAGGTAGATGCCGCTGTCATGGATGTCGCGGCAGTAGCCGGTGTATTTGTCCGAGCCGAGATCGCCGAACATGCCGGACATCATGATGTCCGAGAAGCCGATGATGGCATTGAGCGGCGTCCGGAGTTCGTGGCTCATCGAGGCGAGGAATTCCGATTTCGCCCGGTTGGCCGCCTCGGCGCGCGCTTTCTCCTCGGCGTATTTTTCGGCAAGCTCGACCAGTTGCGTGGTCTGGAGCTGCATCTTGTGGCGATGCTGACGGAGGTCGGCGACGGTTGCCATCAACTGCCGCTCGCTTTCCAGGAGGTTCTCCTCATGGCGCTTCAGCTGGGTGATGTCGGTACCAACCGACACGAAGCCACCGTCCTTGGTGCGGCGTTCGTTGATCTGCAGCCAGCGGCCGTCGTCGAGCCGCGCTTCGTAGGAGCGCTCGCCGCCCGACAGGGAATAGCGCAGGCCCTCGCTCGATACTTTCGGCTGGCGGGCTGCCGCCATGACATCGGCATAGGGCGTACCGGGGCGGGCGACGCTGTCCGGTAGCTGGTGCAGGCTCTGGTATTTCGAGTTGCACATCACCAGCCGGTTTTCCGAGTCCCAGATGACGAAGGCTTCGGAAATGGTGTCGATGCCGTCGCGCAGGCGGATGGCCGCCGTGGCATTCTCTTTTGCCAGCGTCTTCTGCTCGGTGACGTCGACGGTGATGCCGATGAGGTGCGGCGAGCCGTCGCGGTCGCGGACCACCTCGGCCCGCATCCTGAGCCACACCCATTCGCCGCCGGCGTGACGGATGCGAAATTCCAGGTCGACGGACGGCTGGCCGGTTTCCAACACTTCCTTGGCCAACTCGTAGAGATCGACGTCATCGGAATGGATCATGGCCTGCAGGTCGTTGAAACCCATCAGGTCCGAGTTGGGCTCCATGCCGAGAATGACATACATCGACGGCGACCAGAACAATCGGCCGCGGGCAAGATCCCAGTCCCACAGGCCGCATCGGCCGCGCCTGAGCGCCGTGTCGACGCGAGCCTGCGTGGCGTTATAGATGCGGTCGGCTTCGCGCGCCCGGCTCATCTGGGCAAAGAAGGCGTAGACCACGGCAATCAGGATCAGCGACGTGCCGACGAACAGCACCGCCGTCATCGTGACGTCGTGGCGCCAGCCGACGTAGACCTGCGCCAAAGGTTGATAGACGGCGACCGTGCCGCGATCGCCGGCGAGATTGCGCACCGTGGCCAGGGCCTGGGTGCCGCCGGAGAGCGTTACGTCCAACACGCCGGCGCGCTTGCCGAACACCAGCATCGGCTGGTCGGCGCCGAACAGGTCGCTGATGGTGCCGTTGCCGACGAAGGCGCCTTCCGGTGCCGTCGCCCGAATGACGCCGGAGGCATCGGCAAACAGAATGACCCGGCCGTCGCTGGTCGCCGATGGGGGCAAGCTATCGCGCAGGGCGGCGCGCATGACGCCGGAATAGCCACCGCCGGTCTTGTCGAGCGAGGGATGCGTGGAGAGGTCGGCGTCGAGTGCCTCGGCCAGCAGCGCCACCATGTCGGAAGCGGAGCGGTAGGCGTCCGTTCGCTGCTGGAGAAGGTTGGAAACGTGAAAGATGCCGCCCACCAAAAGGAAGGCCGAGATCAATACCGGGATCGATCGGCGGAACAGCGGCTCAGCCTGGAGGAGGCGAAGATAGGACGGGCGGACCAGCAGGCCGGCGTGTCCCTTCAGGATGCTCTCGGTGTCGGCGTCGCCAAAAAAGCGCGCTCGCCACGTTCCCGACCCTCTGCCCAGGTCGTTGCCCGCCATGTCGTTGCCCCGCCGCCACATGTTGTTGGGGAACGCGAAACACCCCCGAATCAGGGGCAGTTTGAATCATCGGGAATCGCTCTGTCCATAGGTTAACGAGCGTTGAATCTTCTTTTTGAATCGCCGCCGGCGAATGG